>NZ_JAZGJQ010000010.1:0-71972 GCF_036408855.1 Olsenella absiana | reverse complement strand
CCTCGACATGTCGTTGCTGGACCACTGGGACGAGAGGAGCGTTAGCACGGACTAGGAAGCCGCAAGCAAGTCCTGCCGACATAGGGGGTCAGAAGACATTTGCGAAAGATACTTGACGGAACCTTCCTGGACGTGTGGAGGGCGAGCATCTCCTGGACCTTCCTCTTCGTCGCCGGCTGCATGTGCGTCCTCTCGCGCAGCAACCTGCGACGTGGCCTCGTCTACGGCGCCTTCGCCCTTCTCATCTTCGTCGCGACGAGCTTCGCCGCGGCAGACGTCCCGATCAGCTTCGGGATCATCTTCTGCATGTCGGCGTGCACCCTCGCCTACGCCCTGCTCGAGCGGCTTCACCTCGCTCCGAGAGGCCCTGTGGCCGGCCTGGTCCTCCTCGCCCTCTTCGTGGTCTCCCTCGGCGTGACGAGGGGCTTCGTCGGCGTGGGTCCCCTCACGGTCGACCTCCCCGCCTCCCTCTACGCCACGGACCGTCTCTCCTGGCTGGGCTTCCCGGGTCCGACCTTCGAGTCGGGCGACTACTACCCCGTCCTCCCCTACCTGCTCATGTACCTGAGCGGCGCCTCCTTCAACGCCTGGTGGAAGGGTCGCGGGTACCCCGAGCGCCTGCGCGGGCCCGTCTGCCGTCCGCTCGAGTTCGTGGGCAGGCACGCCCTCGCGTTCTACGTGGCGCACCAGCCGCTAATCCTCGCGGCCCTCTGGCTGGCGTTCAGGGCCTAGCCGCCTCCGCCAGCCAGCCAGCCAGGCCCGGCGCGAGGCCGGGGCTCCAGGGTGGCGGGCCGCCGCGCGGGCCGCCGCGCGGGCTGCGCGGGACCAAGGGGGCTTTCCTCCCCCTACCCCTCGTCCGCGAGCTCGTAGGGGGCGAGGGCCGAAGCCATGCGCCTCGGCGCCATGACTGTGGCGACGAGCCCCGCCTGCTCGTAGCGCTCCCTCACCACGCGGCAGCGCTCGTGTACCATCTTGATGAGGAACCCCCTGTCGTAGGGCAGCTGCACGGTCATGGTCACGTCGTCCGCGGAGGCCTCCTTGGCCACCCGGTAGAGCAGGGAGCGCACGCCGAACCCCGTGCTGGCCGAGATGAGCTCGGCCTGAGGGTGTGACGTGGCGAGGGAGGACCTCTCCCCCTCGTCCAGGAGGTCGCACTTGTTGTAGACCTCCACGCACCGGATACCCGACGCACCTATCTCGCCGAGGATACCCCTTACCGCGTTTGCCTCCTTCGCCGCGTTCGGGTCTGCGGCGTCGACCACGAGCAGGATGAGGTCGGCGGCGGTCACCTCGGCCAGGGTGGACTTGAAGGCCTCCACGAGCATCGTCGGCAGCTTCTGGATGAAGCCGACCGTGTCCGTGACGGTGACCTTGCGCCCCTCCTCGAGGTCGAGGGACCTCGTCGTCGGGTCGAGGGTGGCGAAGAGCTCGTCCCTCGCGTAGACGTCGGAGCCGGTCAGCCGGTTCAGCAGCGTCGACTTTCCCGCGTTGGTGTAGCCCACGAGCGCGACGCGGAAGACCCCCGAGTCCCAGCGCGCCTTGCTCTGGACGCCACGCCTGAGGTCGAGGGCGGCGAGCTCCCGCCTCAGCGTGGAGATGCGGTCGCGCACGAGGCGCCGGTCCACCTCGAGCTGGCTCTCGCCCTGGCCGAACCTGCTCCCGATGCCGCCGCGCGCCTGCTCGCGCACGAGGTGGCCCCACATGCCGCGCAGGCGGGGCAGGAGGTACTGGTTCTGGGCGAGCTCGACCTGCAGGCGCCCCTCGCGCGTCTTTGCGTGGGCGCCGAAGATGTCGAGGATGAGGGCGGTACGGTCGATGACCTTGCACCTGTTGCCGATGACGCCCTCGAGGTTGGACTGCTGGGAGGGCGTGAGCTCGTCGTCGAAGATGACCACGTCCGCGTCGAGGCTGCGCGCCAGCCGCGCGATCTCCTCCGCCTTGCCGCTCCCCACGAAGGTCTTGGGCACGGGCTTGTCGAGGCGTTGCGTCACCTCCGCCACGACCTCGGCGCCGTCCGTCTCCGCGAGGCGCGCGAGCTCCGCGAGGGACTCCTCCACCGGCCACTCCGAGGCGCCCATGTCGACGCCCACGATGATGGCCCTCTCCGGCACGGGTGCCGTGGACTGTGGCTCGAAGCGACCCAAGCCTATGCCTCCCTCGGACGCGAGAGGTCGTCCACTATGGCCGCCACGGCCGCGTCCGTGCCGATGGCCTCCACGTCCAGCCAGCGCGCCCGGCCGTCCCTGCGCAGCCACGAGAGCTGCCGCTTGGCGTAGCGCCTGGTGCGCACCTTGATCTTGTCGCGCGCCTCATCGAGCGTGCACTCGCCCGCGAGGGCCGCGAGGACCTCCTTGTAGCCGATGGCCTGGCCCGCCGTGGAGTCGCGGACGAGCCCTGCAGCCGCAAGCGAGGCCACCTCCTCGACCAGTCCTCGGTCGAACATCTCGTCCACGCGCTCCTCGATCCTGCGGTAGAGCTCGCCCCTTGCGACCTCTATCGCCCAGATGCGCGCGTCGTAGTGCGGGCGGTGCGCCCTGAGCCCCGCGTGCTGGTCGGCGTAGCTCCTCCCCTCGTCGAGCATCTCGAGGGCGCGCTCGACCCTGCGCACGTTGTTGGGGTGGATGAGCTCCGCGCTCCTGGGGTCGCGCCGGGCGAGAAGGTCGTGGAGGCCCTGGGGGCCGAGCCGCTCCGCCAGCCCCTCGTAGCGAAGGCGGCTCTCCGTCGTGGTGCCGCCATCCGGGAAGGTCATCTCGTCTATGACGGCGTCGAGGTAGAGCCCGGTGCCGCCGCAGAGGACGGGCACGAGCCCCGCCGCGAGCGCCCCGTCCACGACCCCTCGCGCCGCGCGCTGGAAGAGCGCTGCCGAGTACTCCTCGTCGACGTCCGCGACGTCCACCATCTCGAGCGGGACGCGGCGCTCGGCCACGGGCGTCTTCGCGGTACCGACGTCCATGCCGCGGTAGACCTGCATGGCGTCGACCGAGACGACCATCGTGCCCAGGCGCAGCGCGAGCTGCTCGGCGAGGTCGCTCTTGCCCGAGGCAGTCGGGCCCACGACGCAGGGGACGGGGCCCGCCGGGGCGCCCTCTGGCGCCCCGGCGTCGCGGTCCAGGGTCGCGGGATCGTGCGGGCGCTGCGTCATCTGGCCTCGCCGCACACGGTGCCCCTGAGGTACCAGGTCCTGGCCTCGTCGACGTGCACGGGCACGATCTTGCCCACGAGCGAGTCGAGCGAGGCCCCATCGGGCGCGGGGAAGTGGACCGTCACGTTCTTCTCGCTGTGGCCCACGAGGACCGCGTCGTCCCTCTTCGAGGTCCCCTCCACGAGCACCCCGACCTCGCGGCCGAGCTCGCCCTGGTTGGCGTCGTGCGCGAGGCGCTCGACGAGGGCGACCAGGCGGTCGAAGCGGTCCTGGATGACCTCGCGGGGCGTGTCGTCCTGCATGCTGGCCGCCGGCGTCCCGGGGCGCTTGGAGTAGATGAAGGTGTAGGCGGCCGAGAAGCCCACCTCCTCCACGAGGGAGAGCGTCTGCTGGAAGTCCTCCTCGGTCTCCCCGGGGAAGCCGACGATGATGTCGGTCGTGAGCGCGATGTCGGGGATGGCGCGGCGCAGGGACTCCGCGAGCCTGAGGTAGCCGTCTCGCGTGTAGCTGCGGTTCATGGCCCTGAGGACGCGCGTCGAGCCGCTCTGCACGGCGAGGTGCAGGTGGGGCATCACGTTTTGCGTCTCCGCCATCGCGCGGATGGTCTCCTCGGAGAGGTCCTTGGGGTTCGACGAGGTGAAGCGGATCCTGTCGACCCCGGTCTCCCCCACCTTGCGCAGCAGCTCGGCGAAGCGTGGCTCCCCGTAGCGGTCGCGCCCGTAGGAGTTGACGTTCTGTCCGAGGAGCGTGATCTCGCGGACGCCGTCCGCGACGAGGCGCCCGCACTCCGAGACGACGCTCTCCATCGAGCGGCTCCGCTCGCGGCCGCGCACGTAGGGCACGATGCAGTAGGTGCAGAAGTTGTTGCAGCCCGTCATGATCGGGACCCACGCGTGGAAGCTCTGGGCCCTGTGGCTCGGCAGGTCGGTGGAGAAGCCGCGCCCCTCCTCGACCGTGTCAACCTCGATTGCGCCGGGCTCGGACTCGAACGCTTCGGCGATGAGCCTCGGCACCGAGGCGAGCGCGCTCGTCCCGAAGACCACGTCCACATTGGGGACGTGTTCGCGGAGCCTCTCGCCGTCGCGCTGCGCGATGCAGCCGCCCACGGCGACGACGCGCCTGCCCGAGGGGGGCACGGGTGCGCTCACCATGGCGGAAGCCTGGCCGTACAGGCGGGTGTCGGCGTTCTCGCGCACGCAACAGGTCATGAAGACGACGACGTCGGCCTCCTCGGGAGTCGCCACCTCGAGGAGCCCGCAGTCGTCCAGCAGGCCGGAGACGCGCTCCGAGTCGTGCATGTTCATCTGGCAGCCGAAGGTCCTGATGAAGTAGGTCTTACCCCTCAGCACTGGGTAGGTGTTGCTCATCCGCTAAACCGTCCTCGCCCCGTCCTGTCCGAGCATCTGGGAAGCCTGGGGGACGAGCTTGTGCACGTACACGGCGATGCGTATCGCGGTCCTGCTCTCCCCGCCTATCTCGATGTCCGAGAAGGTCGGCGCGCAGGAGACGTCGACGCCCGTGGGGATGAGGAAGCCCCTCGCGATCGCGACCGCCTTGATGGCCTGGTTGACGGCGCCTGCGCCCACGCACTGGATGTTGACGGGCACGCCGTCCTTCACCATGCCGGCTATCGCTCCGGCCACCGAGGCGGGCGACGACTTGCTCGAGACTTTGAGAAAATCCATGTTCCGGCTCCTGGATGCTACGAACACCCTTTGTACATTAGTGTCGCATTTAAACAATGGTCAATTCTAACGGTCCGCCGCGCACGTGAGAAGTCCCGCCGGCCAATTCAGCCGGGCAATTTGCACCGTGTCGTGGCGACTCACTCGTCGTCCGCTATCGGCACCGTGATCTGGAGCAGGCCGTCGCGCACGCTGACCCTCGCCTCGCCGCACGGCCGAAAGTAGTAGCGCTCGCCGAGCGCGCGGACGTCCCTGGTGACGCTGCGCGCGAGGGACTCGGAGTCCTCGCGCGAGAGGCCGACCGGACGTCCCAGGCCGGCGCCCGCCCGGGCGCTCGCAGGCTCCCTTCGTCCGTCCCTGCTCGCGCGAAGCGTGGCGCAGACGTTCGCCAGGGGCGCGACCTCCCCCGAGAGGATGCGGAGGGCGTTGCGCTCGGACATCCTGAGCCCCAGCCTTCCGGCGGCCTCCGCGAGCGCCGCCGCACCGGGGCTCGCCGCGAGCTCCTCGAGGAGCGTGGGCGCCCGCCGCGCCCCCGTGGCATCCGAGGCGGGGGCCGCTGCGCAGCGCGCGACGACCGTGCTCACGACCTGCGCCGGCGACCCCACGTAGACCCTGCAGGCGCCCTCGGACTCGAGCCCGAACTCGCAGCAGGTGCGCACGAGGTTGTGGGGACCCCTGCCGAGCGACTCCGCGCCGGCCCCGTGCGCGCGGGACGGCAGCCTCGGCCAGGTGGACTGGTCCGCCCGCTCGGGGAGCCTCCCCGTGTCGCAGACGACGCGGACCGCCGTGCCCCGGCCCGGGGCGGAGGCGAGCACCTCGGCGGACTCGGCGTTCTCCCTGATCGAGAAGAGCGCCATGCCCCTGCCGTGCACCCCCCAGCGGTCCACGTGGACGCTGTCGAGCTTGGAGGTGACGCGCGCATCGAAGACGCGCTCCTGCATCTCCTCGGGGATGCCGCAGCCGTCGTCGAGGACGACGAGGGTCCGCAAGGCCCCCTCGCGCGCGCTCGCGACGAGGACCTTGCGCGCTCCCGCGTCGCGGGCGTTCCTCAGGAGCTCTATGAGGACGTCCTCGACGCAGCGGATGTCGTGCTTCGCCTGGCGCCTCTCGGCCTCCAGGACGCGCAGCCGGACGTAGCCGTCCCCGAGGTTCTCCTCGACCCTGAGCGGGTCTCCCCCGCCGAGGGAGGAGACGAAGCCCAGGAGCGAGGAATCTTCCGACATGGGCGCTACTTGGCGATGTCGACGGCGCGCGACTCGCGGATGACGACGACGCGGACCTGTCCGGGGTACTCCATCTCGTCCTCGATCTGCTTCGCGATGTCGTGCGCGAGGACCGTCGCCTCGGCGTCGGAGATCTTCTCCGGCTCGACCATGACGTGGAGCTCGCGGCCCGCCTGCATGGCGTAGGTCCGCTCGACGCCCTCGTGCGCGTTGGAGATCTCCTCGAGCTTCTCGAGGCGCTTGATGTAGGTCTCGGCGGACTCCCTGCGGGCGCCGGGGCGCGCCGCGGAGATGGCGTCTGCAGCCTGCACGAGCACGTCGAGGACCGTGTTGGGCTCGACGTCGGCGTGGTGCGCCTCGATGGCGTGGACGATGGCGGGCTTCTCGCCGTAGCGGCGCGCGAGGTCCGCGCCGATCACGGCGTGCGGGCCCTCGACCTCATGGTCTATCGCCTTTCCGAGGTCGTGCAGGAGGCCGGCCCTCTTCGCGGGCGCGGGGTCGAGCCCGAGCTCGGAGGCCATGGTGCCGCAGAGCGCGGAGACCTGGATGGAGTGCTGCAGGACGTTCTGGCCGAAGGAGGTGCGGTACTTGAGGGCGCCGAGCGTCTTCACGAGCTCGGGGTGCAGGTCGTGGATGTTCGCGTCGAACGCGGCCTGCTCGCCGGCCTCCTGGACACGCTCGTTGACGAGCTTCTCAGCCTTCTTGTAGAGCTCCTCGATGCGGGCGGGGTGGATGCGGCCGTCAGCGATGAGGTTCTCGAGGGCGACGCGCGCGGTTTCCCTGCGCACGGGGTTGAAGCTCGAGAGCACGACGGTCTCGGGCGTGTCGTCGATCACGAGCGAGACGCCCGAGATCTGCTCGAAGGTCCTGATGTTTCTGCCCTCGCGGCCGATGATGCGGCCCTTGAGGTCGTCCGAGGGGATGTGCACGGTGGTCACCGTGATCTCCCCCGCCTGGTCGGAGGCGCAGCGCTGGATGGCGGTGGAGACGATCTCGCGGGCGGTCTTGTCCGCCTGGGCGCGCACGCGCTGCTCGCTCTCGCGCAGGATCTTGGCCTCCTCGCGCACGGTGTCCGCGCGGACGCGGTCGAGGAGCTCGTCGTGGGCGTCCTGCTTGGTCATTGCGGAGATGCGCTCGAGCTCGGCGGTCTGGCGCTCGTAGAGCCCGTCCACCTCGTTCTTGCGCTTGTCGATGGAGCTCTGCATGCTGGAGAGCTGGTGCTCGCGCTTGTCGAGGGCGTCGTTCCTGTGGTCGAGGGACTCCTCGCGCTGCATCACGCGGTTCTCGAGTGTCTGCAGCTCCGCCTTGCGCTTGCGGTCGTCCGCCTCGGAGGACTGGCGCAGCTGCAGGATCTGCTCGCGGGCCTCGACGAGGGCACTCTTCTTGGCCGTCTCCGCCTGCTCGCGCGCGTCGCTCGTGATCTTCTCCGCCTGGGCGCGCGCGGCGTCCACCTCGGCGTTGGCGGCGCGGACGCGCTCGTTGTTCTTGCTCGTTGCGTAGGCGACTGCGGCGACGGCGCCGACTAGCGCCCCGATGATGATTCCAATGATGATCTGTACCATGGCTGCTCCTCAAACGAATCTCAAGAGTTCAGGAATCCGAGCGCCCAGGAACCAGCCCTGGCACGCGTCGGAACCCGCCATTCGAGGCACATCCCGGCCACCATCTGTTCAGATGGCTATGTTGTACGAGTGATCAGACGAGCGATCAACCAACACAAATGAAAATCGTCAACCGAAAGAGGGAAGACGAGAATGCTCTATGGCCCTTCTATCCTAAGTACAGGATATGGAACTGTCAATTGACGCGCCCGTCCGCCCCGCCGACGGCCCTACGCCTCCTCGAGGACCTGGTGCGCCGCGTCGCACGCGACGCCCATGCCGAAGCCCCGGCCGACGAGGAACCTCACTATCTTGGCGTAGTCGTTCTTACCGGTGAGCCTCTTTCGGGACGCGAGCGCGAGCGCCCTCGAGCGCTCTTCGGCTGGGTCGAAGTACTCGTAGGGCCAGCCCTCGAGCGCGGTGGCCTCTATCCCACGCGCCGAGAGCTCGCGCTCGATGCGCTGGGCACCCCAGCCGCAGGCGAGCTTGGAGCGGACGAAGGAGTCGGCGAACCTCGCGTCGTCCACGAGGCCGCACTCCGCCGCGCGCCCGACCGCAAAGGCGACTACCTCGGGCGGGAACCCCTCCCTGCGGAGGCGCTCCCCAGCCTCCTTGGTCGAGACCTCCCGCCTCGAGGCGAGCTCCGCCAGGCGGGAGGAGGCCATCCTCGCCTCGAGCTCGCGCACGTAGCCCTCGAGCTCCCCGGCGCTCCCGGGCTCGAAGCCCTCCTCCTCGCCCATCTGCTCGAGGCGCCTGCCGACGCACGCGGGGACGCGAAGGCTTCCCACGTTGCCGCCCCGCTCCCACGAGAGCGTCGCCTGCGGCTTGTAGCCACCGAAGGAGGAGCCTCGCCGCTCGGGCATCACCACCTCCCACGCGAGGGCCGCAGAGCCCAAGCGCCCCCGCCCGCTCACTGCTCCAGGGCGGCGCCATCACCCTCGGTGGGTGCGCCCACGCGCTCGTCGCCCAGCTCGAGGCCGCAGGCCACGCGGATCTCGTGCTCGATGGTGTCCCTGATGTCGGGGTTCTCGCGCAGGAACTCCTTCGCGGCCTCCCTGCCCTGTCCGAGCCGCTCGTCGCCGTAGTTGAACCAGGCGCCCGACTTGTTGACGATGCCGTACTCGACGCCCATGTCGAGGATGGAGCCCTCCTTGGAGATGCCCTCCCCGTACATGATGTCGAACTCCGCCTGCTTGAACGGGGGCGCCACCTTGTTCTTGACGACCTTGACGCGCACGCGATTGCCGACGATCTCCCCGTCCTTCTTGATCGTGTCGATGCGCCTGATGTCCATGCGCACGGACGAGAAGAACTTGAGGGCGCGCCCGCCCGTCGTGGTCTCGGGGTTGCCGAACATGACGCCGATCTTCTCGCGCAGCTGGTTGATGAAGATGCAGGTCGTCTTTGACTTGGAGAGGGAGCCGGCGAGCTTCCTCAGCGCCTGGCTCATGAGGCGCGCCTGGAGGCCCACCGTGGTGTCGCCGATCTCGCCTTCTATCTCCGCGCGCGGGACGAGCGCGGCGACGGAGTCCACGACCACGACGTCGATCGCGCCGGAGCGCACGAGCATGTCGCAGATCTCTAGCGCCTGCTCGCCGGTGTCTGGCTGCGAGATGAGGACCTCGTCTATGTCCACCCCGATGCGGGCGGCGTAGCCGGGGTCGAGCGCGTGCTCCGCGTCGATGAAGGCGACGACGCCGCCGAGGTTCTGCGCCTCGGCGAGGATCTCCAGCGAGAGGGTGGTCTTGCCGGAGGACTCGGGCCCGTAGATCTCGACGATGCGCCCGCGCGGCACCCCGCCGATCCCGAGCGCCGCGTCGAGCGCGAGCGACCCCGTGGGTATGGCCTCGATGTCGAGGGCCGCGTTGTCGTCCCCGAACTTCATAATCGCGCCCGTGCCGAACTTCTTCACTATCTCGGCCGTGGTGGCCTCCACGACCTTCTCGCGTTCGGCGCCGTAGGTGCGCTCATGCACTTCCTTGACTGCGTTCTTGCTCTTTGCCATCTCTACCCCAATCCACTCCAGGACATGGTATAAGAACAACCGTTCGGTGTCAACCTCGACGCCTTGAGATTATAGGGGCCTGATGGGACGGCGCGGGGAGAGGCCTCGCAGGCAGCTCGCGGAACCCTCGCGACTGCCTGGCGGCTTCGAGCGGCTGGCGCCCCTGGGCTGCGACGACGCGCCGTGGCGTTCCCGACCTGGCGCGGAGCCCTCCTCGGGGCGTCCTAGCCGACGCGGGAGAGCAGGAGGCCGAGGGCTATCGCGACCGCCTTCCGCCTGACCGCCTCGCGGTCCCCGGTGAGGAGATGCGCCTCCGTGTGGGTGCCCGCGTCCGAGGTCACGCCGAACCAGACGGTGCCCACGGGCTTGCCCTCCTCGGCCCCTCCCGGACCGGCGATGCCCGTCGTGGAGACGGCCACGTCGGCCCCGAGCACCCTCCGGGCGCCCTCGCACATGGCCGCGGCGCACTCGCTCGAGACGGCGCCGACGCCCGGGGCGTCCAGCACCTCGTCGGGGACGCCCAGCACCGCGCGCTTCACGGGGATCGCGTAGGAGACGACGCCGCCACGCCAGGGCGTGGAGGAGCCGGGTACGTCGGTCACGGCCGCAGAGACGAGCCCTCCCGTGCAGGACTCGGCGCTCGCCAGCGTGACGCCTGCCCGGGTAGCCTCGACCACGAGCCTGCGGGCGAGCTCGTAGCGCTCGCCGCCGCCCGGCAGCGCAACGTCGCCCGCGTCCTCGAACGCCAGCCCCCTCGCGGACCCGTCCACGCGCACGCCCATGCTAGGCCTCCTCCGCATCCGTCACGTACCTGCGGCACTTCACGAAGTAGTCGACGCCCGACCACGCGGTGAGCACGACCGCGGCCACCAGGAGCAGCTGCCCGAACCACCAGAAGAAGGTCGCCGGCGCGCCGACGAGGCCGCGGGCGAGCAGGATGGCGCTGATGGAGACCATGGTCGTCGCGGTCTTCCACTTGCCGAGGTTGCTCGCGGCGACGACGACCCCCCTGCTGGCGACGACCATCCTAAGCCCGCTCACCAGGAACTCCCGGGCGACGACCACGAGGAGCACCCACGAGCTGACGCTGCCGGCCTCGAGCAGGTAGCACAGGGCCACGACGACCACGAGCTTGTCGGCGATCGGGTCTAGGAACTTCCCGAAGGTCGTCACCTCGTGCCGGCTCCTCGCGAGGTAGCCGTCGAGCTTGTCGGTCAGGGAGAGCACCACGAAGAAGGCGAAGACGGCCAGCGCCGGACCCGGGGCCGCCCCCTCCGCGCCAGCCCCGGCGAGCTCCGCGGCGAGCAGCCAGAGGGGCACGAGGACGATGCGCGCGACCGTCACCACGTTGGCCGGCGTCCAGATGCCGCCCTTGGAGCCGCCCGCGCCCTTGGCGGCGCCGTCCGCACGAGAACCAGCGTTACCTGACATCCGAAGGCGCCTCCCCGTCGGTGGCGTCCGCGACGGGGACGCCGATGAGCTCGTAGCAGAAGGAGTCGACGAGGTCGCAGGTGACTATGTCGCCCACGGCCGCCTCGCCGCTCTCGATGTGGACCGCGCCGTCGCAGTCGGGGGCCTGGAACCAGGCGTGCCCGACGAGCTCGGCGCCGTCCTCGGTCTCCTCGACGCCGTCGACGATCACGTCTACCCGCTCGCCCACGTGCTTGGCGGTCGAGGCGAAGCCGAGCTCCTCGGCGAGGTCCTGGAGCCTCTGCGTGCGCTCGAGCTTCACGTCCTCGTCGACCTGGTCGGGCAGGTCCGCCGCCGCGGTGCCCTCCTCGCGCGAGTAGGCGAAGACGGACGTGTAGTCGAACTCCTCCTCCTGGACGAAGTCCAGCAGCTCGTCGGCCTCCTCCTCCGTCTCGCCCGGGAAGCCGCACATGCCCGTCGTCCTGAGGACCATGCCGGGGATCTCCTCGCGAAGGCGCGCGAAGAGCTCGCGGAGCTGCTCGCGCGAGCCCGTGCGCCCCATGGAGGCGAGCACCCGCTCGTCGCAGTGCTGGATCGGGATGTCGATGTAGGGCAGGACCTCCGGGGTGTCGCGGATGGTGGCGATGAGCTCGTCGGTCATGCCCTCGGGCTGCAGGTACAGCACGCGGATCCACCCCCCGTAGGGGCGCACCGCCTCTGCGACGCGGCGGAGCAGCCACGCGAGGGTCTTCTCGTCCCCCGCGAGGTCGCTGCCCCAGATGCCCGTGTCCTGGCCAATGAGGACCACCTCCCTAACGCCGCCCTCCATCAGGGCGGCCACCTCGGAGACGACCTCCTCGGCCGGGCGCGAGACGTAGCGGCCCCTGATGTAGGGGATCGCACAGAAGGCGCAGAAGCGGTCGCAGCCCTCGGAGATCTTCACGTAGGCGGAGGCGCCGTCGATGGTGCGCAGCGTCCGGCCCGCGAGGACGGGGGCGGCGTCCCGGCTGGGCTCTACGCCGAGCACGCCGCAGACGACGTCCACGATACCGTCCTCCTCGTCGCTGCGCACGAAGGCCGCGACCTCCGGGAGCTCCTCGGCGAGCTCGTCGCCGTAGCGGGAGGGCATGCAGCCGCACATGACGATCGGCTTCTTGCGGACCCCAGAGGAGGCCTCCTCGGCTAGGGCGAGCGTGGTCTCCACCCCCTCCTCCGTGGCGGAAGCGAGGAAGGAGCAGGTGTTGATAAGCGCGACGTCGCAGGAGGCGACGTCGTCGGCCTCATCGAGGCCGGCGTCGAGGAGCAGTGAGCGCATGCGGTCGGTATCGACCTCGTTCTTGGCGCAGCCGAGCGTGACGAAGTAGAAGCGCGCCACGGGGGAGGCGCCGAGCCCGTCGGCGCTAGCGGTAGTTGACGTATTGGAGGGGTTGGCCATAGTCCTGTTCCTTCAGATAGGAGATTGCAGATTGAAGCGCGTCCTTGGAGGCGGAGCTCACGCGCAGCTTGTCCTTCTCGACCGTCGCCTTGGCCTTGATCTTCTGGGCCCTGAGGTCCTTGGCGATCCTCTTGGCGACGTCCTGCTCGATGCCCCGCACGAGCGTGCCCGTGCGCCTCACCGAGGAGCCGGCCGCCGGCACGCAGGCGCCCCACCTCAGGGCGCCGAGGTCGACGCCACGCTTGGCGAGCTTACCCGCGAGGACATCCGCCACCTGCTGTGCGACGAACTCCGAGGGGGCCGACACGACGAAGGCCGCCGCCTTGCGGTCGAACTCGAGCGCGGCGCCGGTGCCCTTCAGGTCGTAGCGCTGGGCGAGCTCCCTGGCCGCCTGCTGGAAGGCGTTGTCCACCTCCTGCATGTCCACCTGCGAGACGACGTCGAAGCTGAACTCCTTGGCCATAGGTGCCTCCCTCCCCGGCGCGCCTCTCGCGCCCCTCTCGGTCCCACCGCCCGCTGCCTCCGAGGGACCCCTGCTGCGGCCTATCGGCCGGACCCCGAGCCCGTCGAGCTCGAACCACCCATCTTAGCGGACGATGAGCCCGACGTGGAGGTCGCGCTCCCCTGCGCAGAGTTCGTGGAGGAGCCCGCCGAAGGGGTGGTGCCGGAGCCGTCGGTGGTGCCCGAGGCTTCGCTCGCCGTCGAGCCCGAGGTGGACCCCGTTGCCGAGGCGGAGGCCGAGGAGCCCTGAGCCGAGGTCGCGTCCGTGCCCGACGTCGTGGCCGAGCCGCCCGCGCCCTGCGCCTTCGTGCCCTGGATCGTGATGGTGCCTATCCCGGACACGCGCGACTCGAAGGGCACCTGCACGCCGTTCTGGGTCACGGTCACGGCGGTCGTGTCGCCCGCGCGGATGGTCATGGTGTCGGTCACCGTGTAGGTCTGCTCCCAGGGGCCGTCGACGGTGTCGGCGACCTCGCTCTTGTCGCCGTTGTCGACCTCGAGCCAGGTGACCTGGCCGTCCGCGACGCTGATCGTGACCTTAGTCTCCGTCGCCGTGGTCGTGGAGGCGCTCGCGTTCGACTGGCTCTGGATCTTCTTCTCCGCCGCGGCCTCCTCGGCGTCCTTCTCGGAGGAGGCCTTCGAGCCGCTCGTGCTCGACGGGATCGAGGTCGTGGAGACGGACACGCTCTTGCTGGAGGAGTCCGTCCCGACCTTGCCGGAGACGCACGAGCTCACGGAGAGGATGATCACGATCGTGAGCACGAGCACGACGCCGATCGCAATCGTGACGAGCGCGCGCACCGGGTCGGAGAAGAACCCCTTGGAGGAAGGACCGCGCCTGCGGCCGCGCGCGCCCTGCTGGCGGCGGCGCACGTTCGGGCGGCTCGTGGAGGCGATGTTGCGCGAGGCGCGGCTCCCCTCCCGGGTCGACGCCGAGCGATAGGAGCGCGCGTCCATGCCGAACCTGAGGTCGTCCTGGTAGTCCTCCTCGCGCACCGGCATCGTGGAGATGTCGCCGCGACCGCGGTCGAAGGCGTCGTAGGCGCCCGCCGACGGACCGCGCCCGTAGGCCCCGGAGCGGGCGGCGCGCAGGTCGTCCGCGCCCTCGGCCCTGCGCCTCGTGCGCGCCCGCCCGGCGTCGCCGCGCTGGTCAGGCTGGATGGGCGTCCGTCCGGTGTAGGGCCTGCCCTGCGGGAAGCCTCGCGCGTCGTCGCGACGCCTGACCGTCGTGGTCTCGAAGCCCCCGGCAGGCCCGACGGAGCCGCCGCTCGCAGGCAGCGTCCCCGCACCCGCCGCGGACCGGCCCCTCTGGCCCTGGCGGCCGGCTTCCGCGCGGCCCCTCTGCGGCCGCGCGGAGCGGCCGCGGCCGCCCCTGCGGTAGTCGTCGAGCTCCCTTGCGAAGAGCTCGACCATCTCCTGGGAGTCGAGGTCGAGGTAGCGGGCGTAGCTCGAGAGCATGCCCTGGGCGTAGCCGCCCTTCGGCATCCGCTCGAAGTCCCCCTCCTCGAAGGCCTCGAGGACCTCGCGCCTGAGGCGCAGCACCTGGGCCGCCTGCCCGATGGAGAGCCCTAGCTGCCTCCTGCGGCTCGCGAGGATTTCGCTGAAGCGAGGACGTGCCATCCCCTACACCCCCTGGTACTTTGCTTCCTGGACCCTGAGCTCCTCGAGCTGGTCCTCGTCGAGGAGGACCTCGCGCGGCTTGGAGCCGTCTGGCGGCCCCACGACGCCCTTGGACTCGAGCATGTCCATGATCCTTCCGGCGCGCGCGTAGCCCACCTTGAGCTTGCGCTGCAGGCCGGAGGTGGAGCCGAGCTGGGTCTCCACGACGATCTGGGCCGCCTCCCAGACGAGCGGGTCGTCGTCCTCCTCGAGGTCGGCGGCGGAGCCGCCGCCGGGCGTGTTGGGGGCAACCGCGGTGAGGATCTCCTCGTGGTAGTCGGGCTCGGCCTGGCTGCGGATGTAGTCGACGACGCTGTTGATCTCCGCGTCCGTCGTGAAGCACCCGAGCACGCGCTGGGGGGTGAGCCCGCGGTTCTTGAAGAGCATGTCGCCGTTGCCCAGGAGCCGCTCGGCGCCCGTCTCGTCGAGGATGACGCGCGAGTCCAGGCCAGATGAGACCTTGAGCGCCGCGCGGGTGTCGATGTTGGACTTGATGAGGCCCGTGACGACGTTGGCGGACGGCCTCTGGGTCGCGATGATGAGGTGGATGCCCGCGGCGCGCGCCAGCTGGGCGATGCGCACGATGGAGGCCTCCACGTCCTTTCCCGCGACCATCATGAGGTCGGAGAGCTCGTCGATGATGATCACGAGGTAGGGCATGGGCTCGGGCGGGTTGTCCATCTCCGAGAGCTTGCCCGAGGTGCACATGCGGTTGTACACCTTGATGTTCCTCGCGCCGGCGCGCTCGAAGACCTTGAGGCGGCGCTCCATCTCCGAGACGGCCCACTGCAGGGCGCTCGCCGCCTGGCGGGGCTCGGTGACGACCGGCACGTAGAGGTGGGGCAGGCCGTTGTAGCAGCTGAACTCCACCCGCTTGGGGTCCACGAGGATGAGGCGCACCTGCTTGGGCGTGGTCCTCATGAGGATCGACATGATCATGGAGTTGATCATCACCGACTTGCCCGAGCCGGTCGTTCCGGCCACGAGCATGTGGGGCATCTTCGCGAGGTCGGCGACGACGGGCTTGCCGCCCGAGTCCCTGCCCACGGCGACCTCGAGCGGGCCGCCCTTGGCGTAGGGCAGGACGTCGCCGAGGTAGACGTTCTCGCGCGTCTTGTTGGGGATCTCGATGCCGACGAAGGAGGTCCCCTTGATGGGCGCGAAGATGCGGACCTTCTCGGCCGCGAGCGTGAGGGCGATGTCGTCCTCGAGGTTCTTGATCCTGCTGACGCGCTCGCCCTCGCCCATCTCGACGCGGAAGGTCGTGACCATGGGGCCGGAGACGTAGTCGACGACGCGGCTCCTCAGGCCGAACTCCTGCAGCGTGCTCTGCAGCTCCTCGCGCGTCTCGTCGAGCTCCGCCTTGGAGCTGGCGGACCCGCTGGAGTTGGGGTTGGAGGAGAGCATCTCGAGCGGCGGCAGCTCGTACTCGCCGTCGTCGTCTCCAGGGCGTACGGCATGCTGCGGCGCGGCAGCGGAGGCGGCAGGCGCCGTGGCCGCGCGGCCCGCCTCGGAGGCGGACGCGACCCCGGCGACCCTGGGGGTCTTCGCCTTCGGGTTCCTGAGGAAGTCCGGGACGGCGGCACCTGCCGCCGTGCTCGCGCCCTCCCCGTCCGTGGCCTCGACCGGACGCCTCCTGCCGTGCGGGCCCCGCTTGAGCCGCGTCGTCCTCTTAGCGGACTCGTCGTCCGCGCTGGCCGCGCTTGCGTCGCGCCCGCCCTCGGGGGCGGACCCGGGGGCGTCTGCCGGCGTCTCGGTCGTCCCGGCCGCGGCAACGGCGTCCTGGCCGAGGGCCTCCTCCACCTTCGGCCTCCGCTTGAGCTTCACGGTCTTGAGCGCGTCCTGGATCTGCGACTGCGCCCCCTTGGCAGTACCCTCGACCTCAGGCTGAGCCTTCGACTTTCCCTTCCTCGTGAGCACGGAGGTCTTGCGGGAGCCGATGAAGGTGGTGTCCCCCTCGGCCGTCCTGCGCGGGGCGGGCCCGCCAGCCTCGGGGGCCTCGGCGCCCTGCTCCTCGAGGGCGACCTCGCGCTCGGCCGCAGCGGCGGCCCTGCGCAGGGCGTACGACTCCCGTGCGGAGCGCACGCCGTCCTGGACGTGCTCGACGAGGCCTGAGATCGAGAAGCCGCAGACCACCACGCCCGCGACGATCGCCCCGACGAGGACGACGTTGGCGACGACCTGGCCGAGGAAGGTCAGGAGCGCCCAGGCGATGAGGCCTCCCACGTAGCCGCCCGCGTGCGGCACCACAGCGGAGCCGACGACCAGGGAGGGGTCCGCCGCGGCGCCGGGGACGTTGACGGAGATCATGGAGAGCAGGGCGAGCACGATCAGCAGAAGGCCCAGCGCCGCCCTCTCGCCGAGCGGGCCCTCGCTCTCCACGAAGAAGGTCAGCGCGAAGAGGAAGAGGGCGACGGGGCAGAGGATCGCGCCGACGCCGAAGCAGAGCGTGAGCACCTGTGCGGTGGCGTGCGTCACCACGGCCGAGGTGGGGGCGACGAGTGCCACCAGCATGGCTATGGCGACCACGGCGAGGACCACCCCCGCTATGTCGTTTCGCGCGCTGCCGGGGACGGCAGCCTCCGAGGCGCGCGGCGACTTGCCGCGTGCCTCGGAGGACCTCCCCTGCGCCTTGCCCTTGTTCGTCCTGGGTGCGTTCGTCCTGCGCTTCTGGGGCATCTGCCTAGACCTCCATCACGACCGTGATGACCATCGGCCGCGTGTGGGTCCTGTTCCACAGGAAGTTCGAGAGGCCGTTCCTGATGCTCTTCCTCAGGGTCTCGATCGCGTAGTTGTCGTCCGAGACCTTCGCGACCTGGCCGCGCACGACGTCCTGTGCGTCGCTCACGAGGGCGTCGTCGTTGGCGAAGGAGACGCCGCGCATCGAGATCTCGACGTCGCCGACCTTGTGCCCGCGCCTCGAGACCGTGGCGACGACCGTCACGATGCCGTCCTGCGAGAGCTTCTGTCGGTCGCGGAGGACGACCGGATCCGCGTCGGTGACGGACAGGCCGTCGACGTAGACCACGCCGGAGTCCACGGGGGCGCCGATCCTGGCCTTTCCGCCGCTGAGCTCGAGCGTGTCGCCGTTGTCCATGAGGAAGATGTTGCTCTCGGGGATGCCGACCTCGCGCGCGAGCCGGGCGTGGGCCCTCAGGTGCACGGCCTCGCCGTGCACCGGCATGAAGTTCCTCGGGTGCGTCATGGCCAGCATGAGCTTGAGCTCCTCCTGGCTGCCATGGCCGGAGACGTGCACGAGGGTCTGCGACTTGTCGAAGACGGTGCAGCCGATCTTGGAGAGCGAGTTGATGATCCCCTGCACGCTCTTCTCGTTGCCGGGGACCGGCGTGGCGGAGATGATCACCGTGTCGTCGGCGGTGATGGAGAGGCTCCTGTGCTCGCCGTTGGCCATGCGGGCGAGGGCCGAGAGCGGCTCGCCCTGGCTGCCCGTGCAGAGCACGACGATCTTCTCATCCGGGAGCTTCTCCACGTCGTAGGCGTCGACGATGTTCTCATCGGCGATCTTGAGGTAGCCGAGCTCGCGCGCGACCTTGGTGTTGGTAATCATGGAGCGGCCCGTCACCACGACCTTGCGGCCCACTGCAACCGAGGCGTCGCACACCTGCTGGAGCCGGTGGATGTGGCTCGAGAAGGACGCGACGAAGACGCGGCCGGGGGCGTTCTTGATGATGTGGCGCAGGCTCGGGCCCACCGCGGCCTCGGAGGGCGTGAAGCCCGGGCGCGTCGCGTTGGTGGAGTCGGAGAGGAGGAGGTCGATCCCGTCGGTGGCGAAGCGGTTGATGGCGCTGTAGTCGGGGCGCACGCCGTCGATCGGGGTCTGGTCGAGCTTGAAGTCCCCGGTATGCATGACGGTGCCGGCGGGCGTCCTCATGAAGACGCCGAGCGAGGCCGGGATCGAGTGCGTCATGGAGAAGAAGTCGATCTGGAAGGCGCCCAGCGTGATGTGGGAGCCGTCCTTGACCTCCTTGAACTTGGGGTTCTTGATGCGGTGCTCGTCCAGCTTGCCCTGGATGAAGCCGAGGGTGAGCCTCGAGCTGAAGATGGGCACCTTGCGGGTGAGGTCCATCAGCAGGTACGGGAGGGCGCCCGTGTGGTCCTCGTGGCCGTGGGTGATGATGATGCCCCTGAGCTTGTCCTCGTTCTCGAGGACGTAGGTGTAGTCGGGCAGGACGAGGTCGATGCCCAGCTGCTCGTCGTCGGGGAACATGAGTCCTGCGTCGACGAGCACCATGTCGTCGCCGTATTCGAACACCGTCATGTTCTTCCCGATGCCGTCGAGGCCACCCAGGGGGATGACCCTCAGCGGCGTCTGTCTTCTTGCCATGCTCTCGTCGTTCCTTTCTCCGTGGCTTCCTCAGCCGATTCTTCTCTTCTTCTCTGCTACCTATGTAGACGGCTCTGGCGCTCGCGCACAGGCCGCTAGTCTCCCAGAGTGATTGTAAGGTAAGTCTCCCCTGCGGGAGCATCCCCATGCACGCGCACGCAAACGTCCAGAAACCTCAAAGCACCTGCGACAAGGGCGGCCGCGTCCGACCATGCGGACGCGGTGCGCACACAGAGGCTCCACAGAAGGGGCACTCGCGTCGGGCCCCCGCGCCGCGCGCCCGTGCGCGCGATGCGCCGCGCGTCAGCCCGAGGCGCCGACTGGCTGCGCTAGCGAGAGCTTCAGGGCGACGACCCTGCGCAGGGACTCCTCGATGCGCCCCTCGCCGATCCTGCCCGACGAGACGGCATCGAGCACGCCCTGGAGGGCGGACTCGAAGTCCGCAGGCATCAGGATGAGGTCCTGCCCCGCCTCGAGGGCGGCGACGGCGGCCTCGGCCGGGGTGCGCGTCGCCGTGACGGCACCCATGCCGAGCGAGTCCGTGATCGCCACGCCCGAGAATCCCAGCCTACCGCGCAGGAGGTCGCCCACGACCGCGCTCGAGAGCGAGGCGGGCTCATCGGTCCCGGTGACGCCCGCGCAGCTCAGGTGCCCGACCATGACCATGGGGACGCCCGCCGCGACCGCGGCCGCGAAGGGGACGAGCTCGCGCGCGGCGAGGTCATCGACGGTGCCGTCGAGGCTGATGGGCTCGACCTCCGAGTCCCCGGAGGCGTACCCGATGCCGGGGAAGTGCTTTGCGCAGCAGCCGACGCCCCTGCCGGCGAAGCCCCTCACCTGCGCGGCGACCATGGAGGCGACGAGGTCGGGGTCGTCCCCGAAGGAGCGCCGCCCCATGACCGAGCCTGCGGGGGCGACGTCTGCCACGGGGGCGAAGTCGACGTTGAAGCCGAGGTCCGCGAGATAGGCGGCGACCGTCTCCGCCGCGGCCCCCGCCGCGTCGGCGTCGCCGCCGGCCCCGACGGAGCGCATGTCCCCTACGTTGGCCACGCCGAAGGCTGGGTTTGAGGCGACGCGCGCGACCGTGCCGCCCTCCTCGTCCACCGCCCTGAGGATCGGCAGGCCGACCGCCTCCTCGGAGAAGGACTCCACGTTCGCGAGCATCCGGCGCACCTGGTCGGGGTCCTCGAGGTTGCGCCCGAAGTAGCAGATGCCGCCGACCGGACGGCGCCGGAGCGCCTCGCGCGTCGCCTCGCCCGCCGCGACGACCGTGCCGACGTCGACGATGTCCTCGGGCCGCACCACGAAGAGCTGGCAGACGCGCTGCTCGAGCGAGAGGGACGCTATGGCGCGCCCGACGGGGTCCGCCTCCTGGACGCCGTCCTGCGCCCCCTCGCCGGCGCCCGAGGGGGCGCAGGACGAGAGTCCCGCGAGCGAGGAGGCGGCCGCGAGGGAGGCCCCTGCGAGCGAGGCCCCCGCCACGAGCGAGAGGGCGCCCCTCCGCGAGAGCCTGCGACCGTCCGTGTCAGCGTTCCTGCCCAACCGAGCCCTCCCTCCTCGGGTCCTCGCCCGCAAGCTGGCGCGACCACCTAGACGGGGTCGCCCATCCTGACCTTGGTGACGAGGTCCTCGTCGTTGAAGCTCACGGTCATGGTCAGCGTGTAGCTGCCTGCCTCCTGCCACTTGAGGGCATCGCCCTTGTACGGGTCCGCGGTCCCGTTCCCCTTCGCCTGCGTTGCGTGCATGGCGACCGTGAAGTCCCCGCCGTCGGGCGAAACACGGGCAACGCGCACGTCCGAGATCAGCATCGGGGTGCCCGAGAACCCGGTATCCGTGGAGACGTCCTGGTAGATCCTGCTGCTCGGGTCCAGGTAGCGGAGCACGTCGGACTTCCAGGCTCCGAAGTCGAGGAAGTAGATGCCGGGACTCCCCTCCTCGCCGTCAGTCCGTCCAGTCTCGTTGAACTTCTCGGCGAAGGCAAGGGCCAGCTCGGAGCGCCTCTGGCGCGCTGAGGCAGCGCGGCTCTCCTCCTCCGCCTTCTTGCGGGCCTCCTCCTCGGCGACCTTCTTCGCCGCCACCGCGTCGTCGCGCCTCTTGGTGGCAGCCTCCGCATAAGGGCCGGCCTTCGCGGCCTGGTCGGCGTCCGGGTCCGCCTCGGCGGCCGCGCGCGCCGCCGCAATCTGGTCGTCCGTGACGGTCGTGAGGTCGTCGATGGTCTCAAGCTCCACCTCCACCATGGCGGTGGACCCGCCGTCAGCGTCCGATGAGGCACCGGCGTCATCGGAACCGTCGTCCGTGCCCGTAGCCGAGCCGATGTCGTCTCCCACCCGCAGGGCCGTGGGCTCGGCCGGCAGCGCGTAGAGCGACCCGTCCTGCAGGATGGGGGACGCGACCACGCTCACCTGGTAGTCGCCCTTCCTGAGCCGAAGCTCGCTCGTGTCCGCGTTGACGTAGAAGACCTGGTCCACCGCCTGCTGGTCGAGGTCGGTCCCCGTGACCCTGAGGGGGATGCGCGTCGCCGCGTCGTCGTAGTTGGGGGCGACGAGGCTCAGGTGCACGGCGCGCTTGGCGTGCTCGGCGTCCCACGCGGCCTGTCGGGCGGCCTCCTCGGCCGCCTTGCGGTCCGACTCGACCTTCCACCAGACGCCCGCCCCGGCACCCGCCACCGCGAGAAGGACCAGCGCTACGACGAGGGCGACGCGCAGGCCGCGACGAGGCCGCCTGCGGCGCCCCTCTCCGCCCTTGGCGCCACCATCCTCGTAGCCGGGGACGGGCTCGGGGACCTCCCGCGCAGGCGCCGTCGCGTCAGGGCCATCCGCTGGCGGCCGCGGCATCTTGGCCGTGACGTCCGCGGACGCCGGCTGCTCGAGGGGCGCCGTGGGCCCGGTGCCCGCAGCGTCGCCGAGCGGCGCGCCGCACATGGGGCAGAACGCCGAGTCCTCGCGCTCCACCTTCGCCCCGCAGTTCGTACAGAACATCGAGCGCACCTCTCCCCCGCGTCAGCCCAGCTCCTCGTGGGCCGGGCGTCGTCTCCGGTCAGCGAGCATCCACCTGCCTGCCTGCTCGGAGAAGAACGATACCCCAGGCGCGCGCGTCTCCGTTGCGCAACAAGGGGCCGGCCCCGGAAGCGCTCCGAAGCCGGCCCTCTGCTCTAAGGTCGCCGCACGACGGCGGGTCCTTCTCACCTGTGTCGCCAAGCCGCCGACCATGGGATGGGGCGGGCAGGACCTCAGTCGCTACTGGCCCTCGTGGTGGCGCCTGGGCTGGCGTCCCTGGCCCTTGGGCGCGCCGCCCTCCCTGGAGCCGCCCTGGTCGCCGGGGTGGCGGTGCTGACGGGCGCGCGGGCGCTCGGAGTGCTCCTTGCGCTCGCCGCGACCGGCGTTCGCCGGTGCCTCGGGCTTGTCGAGGCGGTCGAGCGAGATCTTGCCCTTCTCGTCCACCTCGAGAACCTTGACCTTGACCTCGTCGCCGATGTTCAGGACGTCCTCGACCTTGTCCACGCGGCCCTTGGCGACGCGGGAGATGTGCAGCAGGCCGTCCTTGCCGGGCAGGAGCTCGACGAAGGCGCCGAAGGGCTGGATGCCCACGACGCGGCCCGTGTACTCCTCGCCGACCTCGGGCACCTTCACGATGGCGCGGATGCGCTCCGCGGCCTCCTTGGCGCACTCGGCCGTGCCGGCGATGAAGACGTTGCCGTCCTCCTGGATGTCGATCGTGGCGCCCGTGTCGTCCTGGATGCCGCGGATGACCTTGCCGCCGGAGCCGATGACGTCGCGGATCTTGTCGGTCGGGATGGTCAGCGAGACGATCTTGGGCGCGGACTCCTTGGTCTCCTCGCGCGGCGCGGGGATCTGGTCGAGCATGGCGTCGAGGATGAACATGCGGCCCTCGTGCGCCTGCTGGAGCGCCTGGCGCAGGATCTCGGGCGTGAGGCCGGTGGCCTTGTTGTCCATCTGCATGGCGGTGATGCCCTTGGTGGTGCCCGTGACCTTGAAGTCCATGTCGCCGAGGAAGTCCTCGAGGCCCTGGATGTCGGTCAGGACGACGGTCTTGCCCTCCTCCTGGATGAGGCCCATGGCGACGCCGGAGACGGGGCGCTTGATGGGCACGCCGGCGTCCATCAGCGCGAGCGTGGAGCCGCAGGTGGAGGCCATCGAGGAGGAGCCGTTGGACTCCATCACGTCGGACACGACGCGGATGGTGTAGGGGAACTCGTCCTCGGAGGGGATCACCGGGAGCAGCGCGCGCTCCGCGAGGTTGCCGTGGCCGATCTCGCGGCGCTTGGGGCTGCCCATGCGGCCGGTCTCGCCGGTGCAGTAGGGCGGGAAGTTGTAATGGTGGATGTAGCGCTTGCCGTCGACCGGCTCGATGGTGTCGAGGCGCTGCCACTCGTTGAGCATGCCCAGGGTGCAGACGGAGAGCACCTGGGTCTGGCCGCGCTGGAAGAGGCCGGAGCCGTGGACCAGGGGCAGGTAGTTGGGCTTGACCATGAGCGGGCGCACCTCGGTCGCGCTACGCCCGTCCACGCGCTCTCCGGTCTCGACGACCATCTTGCGCATGGCGTGCTTCTCGAGGCCCTTGAGCTCGACGGGGATGGCGCGGTCCCACTCGGCCTGCTCGTCCTCGGAGAACTCGGCGCGGATGGACTCCTTGAGCGCCTCTACCTTGCCGATGCGGGAGAGCTTGTCGGCGTCGCGCAGCGCGGCGCTCATCTCGTCGAAGTGGGCGAAGACGCGCTCGTGCACCTCGGGCACGGGCTCGTCGAGCACGTACTCGCGCTTCGGGAAGGGGCCGTTGGCCTCCTCGACCTTGGCGAAGAACTTCTTCTCCTCCTCGCAGAAGGCCGCGATCGCCTCCTGGCCGAAGGCCATGGCGTCGAGCATGTCCTCCTCGGAGATCTCCTTGGCGCCCGCCTCGAGCATGGAGATGAAGGTCGCGGAGCCGCCGAGCTCGAGGTCGAGGTCGGAGGCGTCGCGCTCCTCGTAGGTGGGGTTCACGAGGAACTCGCCCGTCTCGGGGTTGCGGCCGATCCTCACGCCCGCGAGCGGCCCCTCGAAGGGGACGCCGCCGACGGTGAGGGCGGCGGAGGCGCCCATGATGCAGATCGTGTCGACCGAGTTGACCTGGTCGGCGACGAGCGGCATGGCGACGATCTGGACCTCGTTCCTGAAGCCGTCGGGGAACGACGGGCGGATCGGGCGGTCGATCATGCGCGCGGTGAGGGTGGCCTTCTCGGAGGGGCGCGCCTCGCGCTTGAGGTAGCCGCCGGGGATGCGGCCCACGGCGTACATGCGCTCGATGAAGTCGACCGTCAGCGGGAAGAAGTCGTAGTTCTTGCGCTCCTTCGAGACGACGACGGTGACGTTGACCGTGGAGTCGCCGCAGGAGACCAGGCACTCGCCGGTCGCCTGCTTCGCGAGCTCGCCCGTCTCCAGCTTGTAGTGCTTGCCGTACAGGTCGAACTCGTGCGTAACCTTTGCCATTCTTTTCCTCTTATCTCCGCCTGCCCCATCGCAGGCGGGCCGTCTTGCGGGGCCCTCGGGACGCCGCCCTCGCGGCGTGCGCGACGCATCGCGCCTCCCGCGCGCCGGGTTCGCCGGCGCAATCCGAAAGGAGCGCCCGAAGGCGCTCCCCCACTACCAGAAGGCTACTGGACGTTGTCGCGGATACCGAGGCTCTTGATGAGGCTGCGGTAGTTCTCGATGTCCTGCTGCTTGATGTAGGACAGGAGGCGACGACGCTTGCCGACGAGCATCAGCAGGCCACGACGGGTGTGGTGGTCGTGCTTGTGGACCTTCACGTGCTCGGTGAGGCCCTTGATGCGCTCGGTCAACAGGGCGACCTGGACCTCCGCGGAACCGGAGTCGTGCTCGTCCTTGCCGTACTGCTTGATGAGCTCGGCCTTGCGCTCCTTGGTAACTGCCATGTGTGACGCCTTTCTCTCGTGAATTCGCCTCGGACCGGGTCGGCCGCCTGGCATGAGCGGGCCGCTAGGTAGGAGGTACAACCTTTGCAATAGTAGCACGGGGAGGCGTCGCGTCCCGCCCCGGGGGCACGCGCACAAGAACTGCACGCGCGCCGTCCACGTCCCGCGGCTAGAGCGAGAGCATGAACTCGAAGGCCCTGAGCCGCGCGTCGAGGTGCGTCGCCGCCCAGACGTGGGCGTACGAGAGCAGCTCCGTGGAGGTCGCCACGTCAACCTCGGCCCTCCCCAGCTCGTCGAAGGTCGAGCGCAGGAGCGAGCGCAGCCACGCGAGCGTGCGCGCGTCGACGGGCTCCGCTCCCGCGACGTTCCTCGCGCAGCTCGAGCAGAGCGTCCCCCCGAACGGGGCAGAGAAGAACGTGACGCTCGCGTCCCCGCACGCGACGCAGGAGTCGAGCTCGGGCCTCCAGCCGCTGTGCGCGAGCACCTTGAACGCGTAGGCCGCTACCGCAAGGTCGAGCCTCCCCTGGTCGGGCGCCTGCTCGAGCGCGGTGAGCGCGCGTGCGAGGATCGCGTGGAGGAAGGGGTCCTCCGCGTCCTCGAAGCTCGTGAGCCGGGCCACCTCGCAGACGGCCGAGGCCGCCGAGACCCGCTCGAGGTCACCCCGCAGCCCCGCGTGCGCGCACGTCACCTGCGCCTCGGAGACGACGTCCAGGCTCCGGCCCCGCGCGAGGAGGAAGTCGCTCTCGCAGAAGAGCTCGACACGGGCCGCGAGCCTGCCCCCGGGCTTGCGCGCGCCCTTGGCGACGGCGCGCAGCTGCTCTCCCGTCTCGGAGAGGAGCGTGAGGATGAGGTCCTGCTCGGCCAACTTGGTGTGGCCGAGCACGATGGCCTTGGTGCGATAGGTGCGCCTGCCCGCCAATCTACTCGCCCGCGTCGTAGCCGAGGCGGCGGATCTCGTTCTGGTCGCGCCTCCAGGCGGGCTGGACCCTCACGCTGAGGTCGAGGTAGACCCTGCGCCCGAGGAGTCGCTCGATGTCGCGGCGGGCCTCCGTGCCGATCTTCTTGATCATGCGGCCGCCGTGGCCGATCACGATGCCCTTCTGGCCCTCGCGCTCGACGATGATGGTGGCCTCGATGGAGGCGTGGTCGCGCGCGTACTCGATCGAGTCGCAGACGACGCCGACGGAGTGCGGGATCTCCTCCCTGAGGTTGAGGAAGGCCTTCTCGCGCACGAACTCTGCGACGAGCTCCTCGGTGGTGGCGTCGCAGCTCATGTCCTCCGGGAACCACCGGGGCCCCTCGGGGAGGTGGCGCGAGACGAGCTCGACGAAGGAGTCGACGTTGAATCCGGTCTTGGCGGAGACGACGAGCTCGTCGTCCCAGTCGAGCAGGGCGCGGGCGGCCTCGAGCTGGGAGGCCATCTGCTCCGGCCCGGAGAGGTCCGCCTTGGTCAGGACTAGGAGCTTGTAGGGGGCGTCGCAGGCCTTCACGTGGCCTGCGACCCACTCGTCGCCCGTGCCCACCGGCTTGGTGGCGTCGACGAGCATGGCGACGGCGTCCACGTCCTCCAGCTCGGCCAGGGCGGAGCGGTTGAGCTCCTTGCCGAGCGCGTCCTTGGGCTTGTGCAGGCCCGGGGTGTCGACGATGACCAGCTGCGAGGAGTCCGTGTTGATGACGGCGCGCAGGCGCTTGCGGGTAGTCTGCGCCACGGGGCTCGTGATTGCCACCTTCTGGCCGAGCGCCGCGTTGAGCAGCGTCGACTTGCCGGCGTTGGCACGGCCGACGAGGGCCACGAAGCCGCTGGTGAAGGGGGTCTGTGCGGTGTTATCGCTCATGTTGCTCCTAAGTCCTTTGGTGGGGCGCCGGCGCGTCAGCCGAGCAGGGCCCTCGCGTACACCAGGGCGCCCACGACGGCGGCGGCAATCGAGAGGACCCAGACGGCGGCGGCGGCGATGTCCTTGGCGCGGCCGGCGAGGGGGTGGAACTCGGGCGAGACGAGGTCGACGACCGTCTCGATGGCGGTGTTCAGCAGCTCGGCGGAGATGACCGCTCCGCAGCAGACGACGATCGCCGCCCAGCCGAGCAGGTCGACCCCGCACGCGACACCGAGCGCGATGGCGAGGGCGCCGCCGGCGAGCATGACCTTGATGTTCCGCTCGGTCCTGACCGCCGTGCGGAAGCCCTGGGCCGCGAAGAGGAAGCTGCGCCGGAAGGTCGGGTGGTTTTCCTTCTGGCCGGGTATCATGCGCCTTCAGCGCCCCTGTGCCTGGTCGTCGTCACGTGGCCGAGGCCGGCCCCGCCCAGCAGGGCTGAGACGAGCTCGTCCTCGCGGGCCTCCATGACCTCGGCGTCGGCGTCCTCAATGTGGTCGTAGCCGAGCAGGTGGAGCGTACCGTGGACGAGGAGGAGCGTGAACTCGGCTGCCGGGGAGGTCCCGAAGCCCGCCGCCTGCCGCTCGATGTAGGCGGGGGCGAGCGCGATGTCGCCCAGCTCGCAGGGCTCGCCGTCCGCGAGGTCGGGGTCGTCCGGGCGCTCGCACTCGAGCGAGATCACGTCGGTCGCGCGGTCGACGCCGCGCCACTCGCGGTTGAGCTCGTGGATGCGCCCGTCGCCGACCAAGGAGACGGAGACGAGGCAGGGGCGGGTGACGCCCTCCTCGGCGAGGACGAAGGCGACGGTGCGCCTGATCTCGTCGTCGGTGAGGGGAGCCTCGACCCCATCCTCGTGGCTGATGTCGAAGAGCTCCTCCGATGCCTGGCTTGCGCCCATCACTGCTCCCTCCCCCTCGCGCGGGCCTGCCGCTCGGCCGCCTCCGCCTCATTGTAGGCGTCGACGATGCGGGCCACGAGCGAGTGGCGCACGATGTCGTTCCTGTCGAGAGACACGAAGGCGACGTCCTCCACGCCGCCCAGCACGCGTCGGGCCTGCTCGAGGCCGTTCGCGCCGCGCACGTCCCGCTGCGAGGCGTCGCCCGTGACCACGAACCTGCTGTGGAACCCGAGGCGCGTGAGAAACATCTTCATCTGCTCGGGCGTCGTGTTCTGCGCCTCGTCGAGGATCACGAAGGCGTCGTTGAAGGTCCGCCCGCGCATGAAGGCGAGCGGCGCTATCTCTATCACGCCCTGCTCGATGAGCTCGTTGCCCCGCTCGCGGCCCGTCAGGTCGAACAGCGCGTCGTAGAGGGGCCTCACGTAGGGATCGAGCTTCTCCTCCAGGGTGCCGGGCAGGTAGCCGAGCGACTCCCCCGCCTCCACGACGGGCCTCGCCAGCACGATCCGGCCGACCTCGCGCCGCTTCAGGGCCGCCACGGCCATGGCCATGGCCAGGTAGGTCTTGCCGGTGCCCGCCGGGCCCACGCCGAACGTGATCGTGTTGGCCCTGATGGCCTCGATGTAGCGGCGCTGCCCGGGCGTCTTGGGCCTGACGGCGCGCCCGCGGTACGTGAGCACGACGTCGTCGCCCGAGCGCTCCATCCTCCCCGCCCCGTGCGCGACCTGCCCAACGATGAGGTCCACGTCGGCGACCGAGGGCGTCTCCCCGGACTCCACGAGCCCGATCAGGCGCGAGAAGACCGTCGTGGCCTCGGCGACCGCGCCGGCGGGGCCGGTGACGGACACCTGGTTGCCTCGGACGCAGATCATGGCCTCGGACTTCTCCTCTATGCGGCGGAGAAGGGCGTCGGCGGGCCCCATCAGGGCCGTGGGGTCCACCGAGTCGGGGATGGTCAGACGGATGTTGGTCGGCTCCATGCTCCTCCTGGCATCTTGCTGCCCGCACGGGGCGCGCACCTCGGCGCGCCCCGCCCCGCGGGCGTCCTCACTTCGATGATAGGGCACTTGCCCCCGGCTGTCGCACGGCCTCGCCCACCAGGGTGCCGTCCTCGAGGGCGCGCACCATCCTCACGCGCGCCACCTCGCCGACAGGGACGCGCGGGTCGACGAGGACGTCGAAGAGGCCGCCCGAGACGCCCCTGCCGGGGTACTCCACGAGCACGTCATCCATCTCCCCGACGTGCAGCGACGCCTCGTGGGCGCGCATCCTCGCGGCGAGGTCGCGCACCCGGCGGCTCCGCTCCGCCATGACCTTGGGCGCCACCTGGCCCGGGGCGTCGGCCGCCGGCGTACCGGGGCGCCTCGAGTAGCGGAACACGTGCATCTTCGCGAACGACATCTCGCGGCAGAAGCCGAGGGACTCCTCGAACTCCTCGTCCGTCTCGCCCGGGAAGCCCACGATGAGGTCGGTGCCGAGCGCCACGCCGGGCAGCGCCTCCCGGCTGAGCTCGCAGACGCGCCGGAAGGAGGCCGCATCGTAGACGCGCCCCATCCGCCTCAGGGTGGCGTCGCAGCCGGACTGGAGACAGACGTGCAGGAAGGGGGCCACGCGCCCCCCGGAGGAGGCCATGACGTCGAGGAGCTCCCCCGTGACGTCGGGCGGCTCTATGGACGAGAGGCGCACGCGCTCGACGGGCGTCTCGTCCAGGATGAGCGAGAGCAGGCCGGCGAGGCCGATCTCGCGGCCCCGCGCGTCGCCCGACGCGTATCGCCCGAGGTTGATTCCGGTGAGCACGACCTCGTGCGCGTCGCGCGCGCAGGCCTCGCGGACGGCCGCGAGCACCCGGTCCGCCGGCAGCGACCGCCCGGCGCCGCGCGCCTTCCAGACGATGCAGTAGGTGCAGCGGTTGTCGCAGCCGTCCTGGACCTTGATGCCCGGGCGCGACCGGCCGGTCGGCGTCGGCGAGCTCGCGAGCTCGCCCGCGTCGGAGACCGCGCCCGCCCCCAGGCCGAGCGCCTCGAGGGCGCGACGAGCGACGAGCGACTTGTCGGCCTCCACGACGACGTTGGGGGCAAGCGAGGAGAGCTCCTCGGAGAAGAGGCTCGCGACGCAGCCCGTGGCCACGACGAGCGGCGCCTTGGGGAGGCGCGCCGCATGGCGAATCACCTTGCGCGTCTTCGTCTCCGCCTCGCCCGTGACCGCGCAGGTGTTGACCACGACGAGGTCCGCCTCGTCTTGCCCCACCATCCTGAGCCCCGCGCGCTCGAGCGCGGCGGCGACGAGGTCCGTCTCGACCCTGTTGACGCGACAGCCCAGGTTCACGACGGCGAACCCGGGCGCTCCCCCCGCGGCGCTCACTTCTTCCTTCCGTGGAAGGGCGAGCGCTTCTGCCTCTTGGCGGCGTGGCGCCTCTCGCCGGCCGCCCCGGCGGCACCGGCGTCCGCGTCGCTCGTTGCGGGGGACCCGTCGGACGCCCCGCCCTTGGTGCCCGCAGGGGCCTCCGCCTCCTCGCGCTCGTCGCCCGCAGGGTGCATGACGGAGGCGACGGCGCGAACGTGCTCGAGCAGGCCCTCGCTCAGGTTGGTCGGCGTCACCACGCGCACGACGGCGAAGAGGTTGCCGCGCGCGTGGGAGTTGAGCCTCGGCATGCCCTTGCCCTCGACCCTGACCTGCTGGCCGAACTGGCAGCCCGCGGGCACCTCCACGACGACGCGCTCGCCGGCGAGGATGCCGTCGACCTCGACCCTCGTGCCGAGAATCGCCTCGAGGGAGTCGACGCTCACCTCGCAGAACAGGTCGTCGCCCTGGCGCTCGAAGCGCTCGCTCTCCGCCACCTTGACCGAGACGACGAGGTCTCCGGCGGAGTCGCCGCGCACGCCCGCCTCGCCGTAGCCCGGCAGGCGTATCGTCTGGCCGGAGTGCACGCCGGCCGGGATCTCGACCTTCACGGTCTCGTGGGAGGGGGTCCGGCCCTGGCCGTCGCAGGTCTCGCACGGCTTGTCGACGACCTTGCCGGTGCCGTGGCAGACCGGGCAGGTCGACTGGGTCTGCATCTGCCCGAAGATCGTACGCTGGACCTCCACCACGCGCCCGGTGCCGTGGCAGCGGTCGCAGGGCTTCTCCTTGCCGCCCTCGGCGACGCCCGTGCCCCCGCAGTCGTCGCAGGGGGCCAGGCGGTCGTAGGCGATGGTCTTGGTGCAGCCGGCGGCCGCCTCCTCGAGGGTGATCCTCATGGTGATGCCCATGTCGCGCCCGCGCGTACGCGCCGCGCGCCCGGCGCCCTGTGACCTGCCGCCGCCGAAGAAGGAGTCGAAGATGTCGTTGATGCCGAAGCCGCCGCCGTTGAAGATGTCCGACATGTCCACGTAGTCGGAACCGAAGCCGCCCGGGCCGTCGGGGTTGCCGTACTGGTCGTAGTTGGCGCGCTTGCGCTCGTCGGAGAGGACCGAGTAGGCCTCGTTCACCTCCTTGAAGCGCTCCTCCGCGTCCGGCTCCTTGTTGACGTCCGGGTGGAGCTTGCGCGCGAGCTTGAGGAAGGCGCGCTTGATCGTCCTCTGGTCGGCGTCCCTCGACACGCCGAGCACCTCGTAGTAGTCCTTGTCTGCCACTCTAACCAATCCCTCGAGACGGCCAAGCCGGCCGCACGGTACCTATTCCTGACGAGCAAACTCTTATTACCCCAAACGGCCGCGGGCGAAACCTAGGCGTTGAGCCCGCCCGCGCCCCCGCGCGGCGCCGCGGTGAGCGCCGACGCGGAGCAGGAGCTCATGAGGAGGAAGAGCAGGGCGATGACCAGGCCGATGGCGAAGCCGTTGCGCATCGCGTACCAGGCGTTCCTCCACCAGCGCCGGCTCTTGTGCGCGACGCCGTCCTGGCAGGCTATGAGCACGCCCACCGCTATGAAGACGAGGTCCACGACGGGGACGCCCCCGCCGAGGCCCAGCGCGAGCGAGAGGAGCGAGACGAGCGTGAAGGGCAGGAAGAAGCCGACGATCTCCAGGCCGATCGCCTGCCCCTGGGTCACCCGCTCGCTCGGGACGCCGACCCGGCACACGAAGTCGCCCGACTCCTTGCCGTTGGTGCCGGCGTTGCCCATGCCCCTCACGCGGACCTCGTCGCCGTCGTGCGACCCCGCGGGGATGTCCACCACGACCTCGCTCGCGGTGAGCACGCGGCCGGAGCCGCCGCAGGAGCCGCAGGGGTCCTCCACCACCTGGCCGGAGCCCTCGCACTCGGGGCACTCGACCTCGATGACGCCGAAGCCGAAGATCCCGGAGAGGTCGACGTGCATGCGGCCCGTGCCGCCGCAGGTCGGGCAGGTGACGGGCCGTGCGTGCTCGACGGAGCCCGAGCCGTGGCAGACGTCGCACGTGGCGTAGCGCTGGAAGGTGACGCCGCGTCGCGTGCCGCTGCGCGCCTCCTCGTCCGAGAGGTCCACGGAGTAGGCCACGTCCTTGCCCGCGCGCGGGTTGTAGGCCCGGGAGCGGCGGGTGGTGGTGCGGAAGCCGCCCCCGCCGAAGGGGAAGCCGCCGAAGCCCGCGAAGGGGTCGCCATAGCCGCCGAAGGGGTCGCCGTAGCCGCCCGCGTAGCCCGGCTGGGAGCCGCCGGCGGCTCCCTGGAAGGGGACGCCGGAGCGCATGGCGTCGTAGCGCTTGCGCTTGCTCTCGTCGGACAGGACCGCGTAGGCCTCGGAGACCTCCTTGAAGCGCTCCTCGGCGTCCGGCGCCTTGTTGACGTCGGGGTGGAGCTTGCGCGCCTTCTGCTGGAAGGCGCGGCGGATCTCGTCCGTCGTCGCGTTCTCCTCCACGCCGAGTATGGCGTAGTAGTCCTTCTCGTTCATAGCCGCCATGGCATATCCCCCTACCCGCGCGCCCAGGGCGCCGCGGCCACGACCAACCTGTCAGCAGCGAAGCTCTTCTATGGTACCCTCGGCGAGTTCCCAGCAGGCACCGAACAGCTCGTTTCCAAGAAGCCACCCAGATTCGGTCGGCGCGATGCCGCCCGCCGCAGTCTCCCTGACGAGCCCGCGCGCCAGCATCCGCTCGGCCATCGCGTCGACCCGGGCGGCCCCCAAGGCGCCCCGGGCGTGCCCGAGGAGGGCCGGGCCCACGCCCGAGGAGAGCCTGAAGCCGAGCATGAGGTCCTCTGCTGCGGCCTGCCCCTCGTCGAGGACCTCGAGGTCCCAGTGGCGCTCGGCCAGGGAGGGCCTCTCCGCCACCCCCACGCGGCCGTCCGCGACCGTGAGCCTCACGCGGGCCGCGCTCGGCGGCAGCGCGGGCAGGGACGTCGCGACGCGGCGGAGGCGCTCGTAGCCCTCCCGCGCGAGCATCGACGAGGCGCGCACGCCGAGCCCCAGGTAGGGCCTGCCGGTCCAGTAGGCGACGTTGTGCTCGCAGCGCCTGCCGGGCCGCGCGTAGCTCGCGACCTCGTAGCGCGCAAGGCCCGCCCGCCCGAGCGCCTCCTCGGCGCGCCTCATGCGCCGGGCCTGCACGTCCGGGTCGTTCCACGCGACGGGGGCGTCCCCGTAGCGCCGCCAGAGGGCCGTGCCCTCCTCGATGGCGAGCGGGTAGACGCTCACGTGGCCGACGCCCAGGGCGATGGCGCCCTCGAGGGTGGCGTCCCAGCTCTCGTCCGTCTGCAGGGGCGTCGCGCACATGAGGTCGACCGAGACGTCGAGACCCGAGGCGACGGCGGCGCCCACGCGCTCGCGAGCGAGCCTCGCATCGTGCACCCTGCCGAGGGCCTCGAGCTCCTCGTCCCGAAGGCTCTGCACGCCGATGGAGAGCCTCGTGCAGCCGGAGCGGGCGACCCCCTCCACGAGGGCGTCCGTAAGCGACTCGGGGTTGGCCTCGCAGGTGAGCTCTGAGACGGGGGCGCGGCTCGTCACGGTCGAGACGAGCCGGGGCAGGAGGCGCTCCCCCAGAAGCGACGGCGTACCCCCTCCCACGTAGGCGGTCGCACAGGCTCCGAGCAGCCCCGCCGAAGCTACCTCCTCGACCTCGCGCTCCAGGGCGGCCTCGTAGGCGCCCATGAGGGGGTCGTCCCGCCGCGTCGTCCACGAGGCGAAGTCGCAGTAGGCGCACTTGCGCGCGCAGAACGGCACGTGGAGGTAGAGCGCCTCGGCCCCAGCCTCGTGGAGGCGCGGCTCCCAGCCGTCGGCGCTAGGCACGCCGCTCCCCCTCGGCCGCGCGGGCGGCGCCTTCCTCCGCGAGCTGCGCGCGGAGGGCCGAGGCGAGCGCGAGGTAGTCGTCGACCGTCCGGCACCGCATCGCCCTGTCCCGCCACGTCGAGGCGTCGGGCATCCCCTTGAGGTACCAACCCGCCGCGCTCCGTGCGCGCGCGAGGTGGGCGCCCGTCGCCTCCAGCAGCAGGACGTGGCACGCGAGCGCGGAGAGGCGCTGCTCCGCCGTGGGGACGACCTCGGGCTCGCCGGCGAGCAGGCGGCGCGCGTTGGAGAAGACCCACGGGTTGCCGTAGGTACCGCGCGCGACCATCACGGCGCACGCGCCCGTCTCGCGCCTGATCCTGACGGCGGCCGAGGCGTCGCGCACGTCGCCGGAGGCGATGACGGGGACGTCCACGGCAGCCGCGACCCGCTCGACGGTGCCCCAGTCGGCCTCGCCGCGGTAGAGCTGGCTCGCGGTGCGGCCGTGCACGGCGATGGCCGAGGCGCCGGCGTCGGCCATCGCGCGGGCGAACTCGGGCGCGACCTCCGGCCCCGCGCTCGTGCGGGCCTTGCGGATCTTGCAGGTCACGGGGACGTCGGCCTCGGCGAGGCAGGCGCGCACGATCCGGGCGGCGAGCTCGGGCTCGTCGAGCAGGGCCGAGCCCTCCCCCTTGCGCGTCACCTTCGGCACGGGGCAGGCCATGTTGACGTCGATGAGGACGAGCTTCTCGCCCAGGCGCTCCTGGACGGCGGCGGCCGCCTCGCGGAACTGCTCGGGCTTGGAGCCGAAGAGCTGGACCGCGAGGTCCGGCTCGGGGTCCCTGGGGCAGGCTAGCTCCCAGGTCTTCTCCCCTCCGTAGTGCAGGCCCGCCACGGAGACCATCTCCGTGTAGGCCAGCGCGGCGCCGCCGGCACGCGCGAGCAGGCGGTATGCCGCGTCGCTCACGCCCGCCATCGGCGCCATGAGGAAGGGGTTGGCCGCGAGGCGCTCGGCGAGGGTGCCTGTGCGCGGGAAGGGCGCGATGCGCGCGGAGAGGCCGGCTGCCGGCGCCCACTCCTCGAGCACGGCCGCGGCCGCGCAGCCCGCGGCCTGGTTGCGCCCGGCGGCGGGGTGCGTCCCCGTCCCCGCGTCCCTTCCGGCGCTCACTCGTCGTCCACCTTCAGCACGGCGAGGAAGGCCTCCTGCGGCACCTCGACCGAGCCGATGGCCTTCATGCGCTTCTTGCCCTCCTTCTGCTTCTCGAGGAGCTTGCGCTTGCGCGAGATGTCGCCTCCGTAGCACTTCGCGAGCACGTCCTTGCGCACGGCGCGCACCGTGGAACGGCTGATGATCTTGTTGCCGATCGCCCCCTGGATGGGCACCTCGAACTGCTGGCGCGGGATGATGTCCTTGAGCTTGTCGCACAGGCCGCGCGCCATCGAGTAGGCCTTGTCGCGGTGGACGATGAAGGAGAGGGCGTCGACCGTCTCGCCGGCGAGCATGATGTCGAGCTTCACGAGGTCGCTCGTGCGGTAGTCGCCCATCTCGTAGTCGAGCGACGCGTAGCCGCGCGTGCGGCTCTTGAGCTGGTCGAAGAAGTCGAGGATGAGCTCGGCGAGCGGGATGTCGAAGTGGACCTCCACGGACTTCTCCGACAGGTAGACCATGTTGCCCGTCTCGCCGCGGTGCTCCACGACGAGCTGCATGACCGCGCCCATGAACTCGGGCGGGACGATGACCTTCGCCTTGAGGTAGGGCTCCTCGATGTGGTCGATGCGCGTGACGTCGGGCAGGTCCTGCGGGCTCGTGATGTCGACCATCGTGCCGTCCGTCCTGAAGACGTGGTAGTCGACGGAGGGCGAGGTGGCGATGAGGTCGAGGTCGAACTCGCGCTCCAGGCGCTCCTTCACGACCTCCATGTGGAGAAGCCCGAGAAACCCGACGCGGAAGCCGAACCCCAGCGCGACCGAGGTCTCCGGCGCCCAGGTCAGCGACGGGTCGTTGACCCTGAGCTTCTCGAGGGCGTCCCTCAGGTTCTCGTACTGCTTGTTGTCGATCGGGAAGAGGCCCGTGAAGACCATGGGCTTGGCCTCGTGGTAGCCGGGGCAGGCCTCGGCGCAGGGCCGGTCCGCCAGGGTGATGGTGTCGCCCGTCTTCACGAGCGAGGGGTCCTTGAGGCCGGTCACGACGTAGCCCACCTCGCCGACGCCCAGCTCAGCGAGGGGCGTCTCGAGCGGGCGCTTGCAGCCCACCCCGTCGCAGAGGAAGGTGTCGCCCAGGGCCATCATCCTGAGCTGCTGCCCCTTGCGCATGACGCCGTCGAAGACGCGCACCGTGGCGACGACGCCCCGGTACTCGTCGAAGTAGGAGTCGAGGATCAGCGCCTTCAGGGGCGCCTCGGCGTCGCCCGCGGGCGGCCGCACGAGGTAGACGATGGCCTCGAGGAGCTCATGGATGCCCTCGCCCGTCTTGCCGGAGACGAGCACCGCGTCGTCGGCCGGGATGGCGAGGTCCTCCTCGATCTCCTCCTTGACCTCCTCCGGGTGGGCCGAGGGCAGGTCGATCTTGTTGATGACCGGGATGATGTCGAGGTCGGAGTTCATCGCCAGGTTGGCGTTGGAGACCGTCTGCGCCTCGACGCCCTGCGTGGCGTCCACGACGAGCAGCGCGCCCTCGCAGGCCGAGAGCGAGCGCGAGACCTCGTAGGTGAAGTCCACGTGGCCCGGGGTGTCGATGAGGTTGAACTGGTACTCCTGGCCGTCGTCGGCGGCATACATCACGCGCACCGCGTTCGACTTGATGGTGATGCCCCGCTCCTGCTCGATGTCCATGGTGTCGAGCATCTGCTTGGAGACGTCGCGCTCCTCGACGGTGTGCGTGAGCTCGAGGATCCTGTCCGAGATGGTCGACTTGCCGTGGTCGATGTGCGCAACGATAGAGAAGTTGCGGATATGTGAAGTATCGTAAGTAGTCATGGGCCGGATGATACCCCTTTTCCGCCCCACCTGCTATACTCTCGACTCGCCCTCAACTGTGTCTCAGCGTAGAGGCCTCACTGGAAATCTTTGAAAGGAACCTCAAGTGGCAAACATCAAGTCTCAGAAGAAGCGCATCCTCACCGCCGAGAAGGCCCGCGTCCGCAACCGCGCGGTCCGCTCCGAGCTCAAGACCGCCGTCAAGGACGTCCGCAAGGCCGTCGAGGCCGGCGACGCCGAGGCCGCGCAGACCGCCGCCAACAAGGCCGGCCGCCTGCTCGACAAGGCAGCCTCCAAGGGCATCATCCACAAGAACCAGGCCGCCGACCGCAAGAGCGGCGTCCAGAAGCTCGTGAACACCCTCAAGTAGGCTGAGCGCAAGGTAGCAAGACCCTTCTGAGCGATATTTCTGGTGAGTGGGACCCGGGGTGCTGCCCGGGTCCTTTTCTTGTGCCGTGCGGCTACGCCCTGCCGCAGATCCTGAGCACGAGCGACACGAAGGCCGTCTCGTCGTCGCCCGTCCCCTTGAGCACCCGTTCGCAGGCGGCGCAGGCCACGAGGCACCCCTCGAGCTCGCCGGGGGCGAACGCGCGCGCCCAGCGCACGTGGTTCTTGACCTGCCAGTCCCTCTTGCCGAGCTCGGAGGCGACGGCCCCGGCGCGCCCGCGCCGGTCGAGCGAGGCGGCGCAGACGAGCTCGCGCAGGCGGGAGACCAGAAGCGCGAGAAGGGCGATGTGGGAGGGGTTCGCCATGAGCCGGTAGAGCTCGAGGGCCCTGTCCGCCCTCCGCGCGCAGACGGCGTCGAGGAAGTCCCAGGGCTTCACCTCCGCGGTGCGCGCGACGTTGTCCTCCACGTCCCCGAGGGTCACGCGGCCGCTCGCCCGGCACAGCTCCGCGAGGCTCCTCAGCTGCCGGTCGATCATCGTCGTGCTCTCGCCGACCCTGCTCACGAGCTCCTCGGCCGCGTCCCGGTCGACGCTTATACCGATGCTCGGCGAGGCCGCGTGCTTGATCACGTAGTTGGGGAGCTCCCAGCGCTTGGGCGGGGCGCAGTCCAGGATCGCGCCCTTGCCCACGGCGGCCACCGCCTTGTAGAGCCGCGTGCCCTTGGAGAGGGACTCCGCCACGAGGCACAGGACGCATGCGGGGTTGGGATTGGCGAGGTAGGAGACGATCGCCTCCGAGACGGGCTTCGCGAGCTTGTCCGCGCCGTGGACGATCACGAGGCGGAAAGCGGCGCCGACGGGCAGCGTGTTGAGCGAGGCGACGAGCTCCTGCGGCTCGAGGTCCGGGGAGGCCGCCCTCTCGTCCAGGTTGAACGCCGCGAGCCCCTCGTCTAGCCGGCCCTTCAGCCGCCTGACCACGACCTCGCGCTTGAGCTCGTCCGCACCGACCACGAGGTAGGCGGCGAGGAGCCTCCCTCCGGCCTTGCCCGCAACCGCCATCTCTCCTCCTTCGACCCCGTCATGATAGCGCACCGCGCCCGATCCTGACCCGCGCTCCCCCGCGCCCAGGCCCCACCGTGACGTCACCCACGTCCTTGGTGCACAGGAAGCGCGTGCCCGCGCGCTCGAGCGTCTCCCTGCAGACCTCGCTCGGATGCCCGTAGCGGTTGTGCTCCCCGGCGCTCGCGACGGCCACCTCGGCGCGCAGCCCCGCCGCCTCCGCGTCCCCCAGCGAGGCCTCCGACCCGTGGTGGCCGACCTTCAGGAGGTCGACGTCGCCGACGTCGCCGCGCGCCAGCGCCTCGGCGAGCCGGTCCCGCTCGGCGTCGCCCGTGAGGAGCGCCTCGAGGGCGCCCCGGTCACTCTCGTAGGAGACCGCGCACATGAGCGAGTCCTCGTTGTCGAGGCCGTCGACCTCTCCTGTGGGCGAGACGACCCTGACCTCGAAGGCGCCCACCCCGAGCACGTCGCCGTAGGAGAGCTCCTCGGCGTCTGTCCCTGTGAGGGCGCGCACGGCCTCCCTGAGCTCGTCGGGCTCGTGCGCCGCGGCGCCCCGGGCGACGTACACCCGCCCGCACGGGACCTGCCCCACGAGCTCGGCCACCCCTCCGTAGTGGTCGTCGTGCAGGTGCGTCACGACGAGCGCGTCGACGGAGAGCACGTGCTCCCGCCTGAGCGCGTCCACGACGGCGCCGTCCGCGCCCGCGTCGACGAGCAGCGTCGAGGCGCCGTCCTGCACGAGGATCGCATCGCCCTGGCCGACGTCGAGGACGCACACCCTCGGCGGCGCGAGCAGCTCGAACCGGACGACGAGCGCGAGCGCGAGGGCCGCGGCCGCCCCCGCCGCGGCGGCCAGGCGCCCCCTCGTGAGCCTCGGCCAGGCGACGATGGCCGCGAGCAGCAGGACGCCCATCAGGGTCGGGAGCGCCGCGAGCGCCCCCTCGGCGCGGACGAAGGCCGCGGGCAGACGCGCCGTCGTGCGCACGACGAGGGCGGCGAGGCCCCCGGCGACGTCCGCGAGCGCGAGCGGCACCGCCTGCAGGGCCGGGAGGGGCGCGAGGCAGGCGGCGGCGAGGCCGGCCGCCATAAGGACGACGAAGAGGGGCGCGAGCAGGAGGTTCGCCAGAGGGGCCACCAGCGAGAGGTCGCCGAACGCGCGCGCCACCACCGGGGCCGTGGCGGCCTGGGCGACGAGCGTGGAGGCGAGGACGTCGCGCACCGGCCTCCTCGCCGCCTCCGCCCGCCTGAGCGCCTGGGGCCCGAGGGCCCGCGGCAGGGTCGGGGCCGCGACCTCGAGCACGTAGCCGGCGTAGGGCACCGCGAGCGAGAGGGAGGCGACCGACAGCGCCGAGAGCACGAACCCCGGCTGCCCGGAGAGCGTGGGGTCGGCGAGGCACATGGCGAGGCAGACCGCGCACGCGGAGGAGGTCGCGTGACCGCGCCTCCCCAGGGCCCCGCCCGCCTCTCCGCAGGCGACCATCGCCCACGAGCGCACGGCCGAGGCCGCGAAGCCGGAGAAGGCGACGAAGAGGCCGCAGGCTGCGACGAGCGCGACCCTCCTGCGCCAGCCGCCGACCCGCGCCCCCGAGAGCAGCGCGCCCACGATGGAGGCCACGAGGGCGAGGTGGGACCCCGAGACCGCCACGAGGTGGGATACGCCGCTCGCAGAGAACGCGTCCTCGAGCCCGCGCTCCCCCATGGCGCGCCTGTCCCCGCAGACGCAGCCCGCGAGGATCGCCCGCGCGTCGGACGAGGAGGGGTCGATGGACCCGAGCACCCTTCCCCTCGCCTCCGCGACGAGCCCGAGCGGGGGCGGCGATGGCTCGCGCGAGAGGAGCCTCAGCGCCCTGACGCTGCCTGACACCCCCTGCGCCCTGCTCGTGCGCCCCCAGTCGTCCTCCCCGTTGGGCCTGAACCTCCCCACGCAGGTCAAGCGCTCGCGCAGGTCGAGCGGCTCCGCGCTGGTCAGCCACACCGAGCCGGCGGGCCACCCGTCCCTCTCCGCGCGGCAGCGCGCCGTGTAGCCGTGCTCCCCCGCGCTCGAGCCGCCCTCGACCGTGAACGTCCAGGCGGAGACAGCGCTCGTGGAGAGCTCGTCGGCGAGCGCGTCGACGCGGGCGGCGGAGGCGAGGGCGAGGCCAAACGCTGCCGCGGCGCACATGGCGACGAGGCAGGCCAGCGCCCAGCCGGGGCGGGTGCGAAGGGCGAGCGCCGCGAGGGCGCACGAGAGCGAGAGCGCGGAGGCCGCCACGAGGACGGGCGTCCCCAGGCGGGCGAGGGCTGCCGTCGGCACATACCTGAGCGTCGCCGCCTCGACGGCCACGGCCACGGCGAGGAGGTAGAGCGTGGGCGGGACGTCCGGGCGGCGCGGGAGCTCGGGCGCATGGGCGCGTGCGCTACACATAGGCCTGCCCCCGGAGCCTCTCGAGCTTCTTCTCCCCGATGCCCGGGACCCGCATGAGGTCCTCGACGGAGGCGAACGGCCCGTTCTTGGCGCGGTCCTCGACGATCTTGGCCGCGGTCGAGGGACCCACGCCCGGGAGCCGCTGGAGCTCCTCCTCCGTCGCGCTGTTGAGGTTGACCCGGGACCCGGACGAGGGCGAGCCCGCCTGCGAGGCCGTCACCCGGGCAGCCGAGCCTGACGGGGACGCCCCGGCCTCGGCCGCCTGCGCGGACTCCGCCGCCTCCACTGCGTCGGGGACGTGCACCTTGGAGCCGTCCTCCACGGGAGCGGCGAGGTTCAGGGACGTGGTGTCCGCGCGCTCGGTCAGGCCGCCCGCCGCCTCGACGGCGTCCCTCACCCGCGGGGAGCCCCCGGCGAGCTCGACCACGCCTGGCGACGCGACCTCCCCGTCCACGTGCACGAGGACCTTCTCCGTCGCCCCCGGCTCCGACTCCGTCCCCGCGCCGCCGTCCGCCTGGGCGCCTGCCGCCCCGTCGGAGGGGTCACCGGCACCGCGGCCCTTCTCCGCGCCCGCGGACCCGGCCGCGCCGTCGCCGCCGGGCTCGACCGCCTGCGCCTGCCGCGCGCCCTGCTCGCCCGCTCGCGTGACGCTGACCGTGCCCGCCGAGAGGCCTCGCGCGACCCCGACCGCGGAGGCCACGAGCACGAGCGCGCACGCCCCCACGACGAGGGCCCGCCTGTTCACAATCCCGTAGCGCCTCGCGAGGCGCGCGAGACGCGCCCCATGGCCAGGGCCGCGCCACGGCCTCTTGCCCCTCTGTGCCATAAGGACCACCCCCATCCCTAAGGGTGGGGGTGGTCCTTTGTCGAAGTCATGCGAATGCGAGAAACCCCTGCAGCCCCCTTGCGCCAGCCTCGCGCGAAGCTTGCCGCAGGGACGCCCGCGGCGGCCGCCACCTGTCGCGGCGCCCGGCGGGCCTGCGACGCACAAAGCCGGGGCGCAGGGACCCTCCACGCCGCGCGCACAAGCGGGCCGCCCGTGGCTAGTCCTGGTCCTGCTCCCCCGTGCGGCGCACGAAGGCGCGCCAGCGGTCGTTGTCCTCGATCGCCGGCGCGAGCTCGCGGTGCCGCGCGCGCAGGCGCCGGGGCGGCTTGTACGAGGGGCACTGGTCGAAGTCGAGGTACTCGACGTTCTCCACCAGGTCGGCGATCATCGCCTCGTGGTCGAAGGACTCCCAGGCCTCGTGGACCTCGCGAATCCGTGCGTGGGTCTCGGGCTTGCGCGGCATGAACAGGGTGCAGCAGTCCGGCGCGTCCTGGCAGCTGATGTCGTACGTGCCGATCTCCTGGGCGCGGCGCATGATCTCCTGCTTGTCCGAGCCGATGAGCGGCCTCAGCACGGGCATCGTCGCGATTTCGTCTACGGCGGCGATGTTCTCGAGCGTCTGCGAGGCGACCTGCCCCAGCGACTCGCCCGTCACGAGAGCCAGCGCGCCCTCGGCGCGCGCAATCTCCTGGGAGACCGCGAACATGACGCGACGGTACATGATGACCCGCAGGCTCTGCGGCACCGCGAGGGAGATCTCCCTCTGGCGCTCGCCGAAGGGCACCACGTAGAGGCGACCGACCACGCCGGAGGGCGCGAGCGCGCCGACGAGGTCCTGCGCCAGCCACTCGCTCGTGTCCGAGGTCATGGGGCGGCCCGAGAAGTGCACGGGCACGGTGATGGCGCCGCGGCGCCCCACCATCCACGTGGCGACCGGCGAGTCGAAGCCGCTCGAGAAGAGCGAGACGACCTTGCCCGCCGTGCCGACCGGCAGCCCGCCCACGCCGGGGCCCGTGTCCGTGTAGACGAAGGCGTTGCCCTGGACGGCGTGCACGATGACCGTGACGTCGGGGTGGTGCATCTCGACCTTCTTGTCGGGGAAGGCGGCGCACAGGACCTCGCCCACGATGTGGTTCATCTCGAGCGTGTGCTTCTCGTAGGCGGTGGAGGAACGGCGCGCGTGGACCTTGAAGGTCGCGAAGTCCCCGGCCTCGGCCAGCGCCCGGACGGCCGCCTGCGAGTACTCGGCCTCGTCGAGCCCGCAGCGGTAGGCGACCGAGACGCGCGCGACGCCCGGGACACGCGATATCGCGTGCGCGAGCTCGTCGTTCGCCTCTCCGCCCTCGACCTCCACCAGGATGTGGCCCGAGATGCGCGAGATGCGCTCCACGGGGTAGCCGCGGAGCGCACGGTTCAGGTTGCTCACGAGCTGGTTCTCGAAGGTCGAGCGGTTCTTGCCCTTGAGGCCGATCTCGTGGTAGTGGACGAGGCAGACCCTATCGCTCATCAGGAGTTGTGCTGGACGCGGATGTTGGAGCCCTTGATGTCCTCGTCGAAGTCTTCCTTCACGAAGCTCAGGGTCCCCGAGTCGATCTCCTCCATCGCGGTGGAGATGGAGTCCTCGCCGGACACGACGGTGGTGATGTCGTCGAACTCCTGGATGGCGGTGACGCGGAGGTGCTGGCCGCGCAACATGTTGTTGATGTCGCAGGCCCTCTTCGAGGCGATCGCGCAGAGAAGGAACGGGTTCTGCTCGGTCTTCTCGAGGAGGCTGTCGATCTCGGGGCTAGTGATGGACATGGGTGGTGGTACCTCCCTGAATCTCATGGGACTCGATGGTCTCCGCGAGCTCGCGCGCGGCGGCATCGAGGTCGTCGTTGGTGATCCTGACGTCGTAGGTGGGGGCGAGCTCGAGCTCCTTGCGCGCGTCGGCGAGCCTCAGCCGGAGGGAGTCCTCCGACTCGGTGCCCCGGCCGCGCAGACGGCTCTCGAGGACCTCCCAGGACGGGGGGAGGATGAAGATCCTGACCACGTCCGGGTAGAGCCTCTTCACGTTGGCCCCGCCCTGCACGTCGATCTCGAGCACGACGGAGCGCCCCGCGTCGAGGCAGCGGTCGACCTCGCTCCTGAGCGTCCCATAGCGGTGGTCGTGCACCTGGGCCCACTCGAGGAAGTCGCCCGCGTCGACGTGCGACTGGAACTCGTCCTCGGTCATGAAGTGGTACGAGACCCCGTCGACCTCACCGGGTCTTGGGTCTCGCGTCGTCGCCGACACGGTCAGGCCGAGCTCGGGACGGGCGGCCCTCACCCTCGAGACGAGGGTGCCCTTCCCGACGCCAGCCGGACCGGACACGACGAACAGTCTCGGCGTGCGTTCCACTACTTCGAAAGCACCTCGAGGAGCTGCTCGCGCTGGCGCGCACCGAGGCCCTTGACGCGACGGCTCGCGGAGATGCCGAGCTCGTCCATGATCTTGGTGGCCTTGGCCTTGCCATACCCGGGAAGCGACTCGATGAGCGCGGAGACCTTCATCCTGTTGGCGATGGGGTCGTCGGAGTCGAGGACCTCCTCGAGCGTGATCTTGCCGGACTTGATGTTGGCGCGGAGCTCGGCACGGGCGTGGCGGGCCTGGGCGGCCTTCTCAAGGGCGGCCTTGCGCTGTTCATCGGTGAGCTGGGGTAGAGCCATTGTTCCTCCAAACATCAATTACTGATGCAGTGCTTCGTGGTTGCGGTTTGGTCGGACTCTCTCGGACGTGTGCGGGCCGGAGGTCCACAGGCAATTGGGCATTTTACGCGATATTACCTAGCTAGTGTGCCAATATGCTCGGATTTCTACAAGCGACGCAGGTGCGATACGCCCGAGGCGACACCCGCAATCCACATGAGGGCGCGGGGTGTGCCCTAGGCGCCCACCAACTCGCCCACGATCGCCTCGAAGGCGGCTACGGGGTCCTCCGCGCGCGTGATCGGCCGGCCCACCACGAGCTTGGAGGCACCGGCGGCGATCGCCGCCGAGGGGGTGGCGACGCGCTTCTGGTCTCCCACGGCGGAGCCGGCGGGCCTCACGCCCGGAGTCACTATCAGGGCGTCCGGGCCGAGAAGGGCGCGCATGCCGGCGGCCTCCACCGGCGAGCAGACGATGCCGTCGGACCCGGCGCGCACGGCCATCCCGGCGAGCCGCTCGACCTCGGTAGCGACGGGCCGATCGACGCCGACCTCCCCCAGGGCCTCCTGGTCCATGCTCGTGAGCACCGAGATGGCGACGAGCCTCGTCCTCTCCCCCGCGCGCTCGGCCGCGGCCGCCTCGACGCCCCTGCGGGCACCGGCGATCATCTCCGAGCCGCCGAGCCCGTGGATGGAGAGGATGTCCGCCCCGACGCGCGAGCACGCCGCAGCGGCCCCCTCCACCTGGAACGGGATGTCGTGGAGCTTGAGGTCGAGAAAGACCTGGTAGCCCCTCGCGTGCATCTCCTCGACGACGCTCGGCCCGAGCGCGTAGTACAGCGTCATGCCCACCTTGACCCACCGGGCCCTGCCGGCGAGCCTGTCCGTGAGGGCGAGCGCCTCGTCGCGGCCCATGTCCAGCGCGACGATGACGGCGTCGCGGGCCTGCTCTTCGCTCAGCATTCGAAGGCTCCAATCAGCTCGTTGATGTCCGTGACCCCCTGCCCCTCGGCCCACTGCTCGAGCTCGCGCAGGACGCGCGGGGCCGCCATGGGGTCGTAGAGGTTCGCCGTCCCGACGGAGACCGCCGTCGCGCCGGCGAGGATGAACTCGGCGGCGTCCTCGCCGCTCGCGACGCCGCCGACCCCGTTGATGGGGATGGAGACCGCGCGGGCGGCCTCCCACACCATGCGCACCGCGATCGCGTGGATCGCGGGCCCGGAGACGCCGGCCGTGGGGCGAGAGACCCGGCTCCTGCGAGTGCGCACGTCGATCGCCATCCCCGGGATGGTGTTGATCAGCGTCAGGGCGTCCGCGCCCTCCGCCTCCACGGCGCGCGCGATCTCGCCCACGTTGGTGGGGGCGAGCTTCACGAGCAGCGGTCGGCTCGTGTGCGGGCGGCACGCGCGGGTGACCTCGGCCGCGCCCGCGGGCGTGGAGCCCATGGCCGAGCCACCCTTGGCGATGTTGGGGCAGCTGATGTTGAGCTCGAAGCCGGCCGCGAAGGGCGCGAGCTCCTCGAAGAGGTCGAGGGCGCGCACGTACTCCTCCACGGAGTGGCCCGCCACCTGGCAGATGACCTTGCAGCCCCTGGCCGAGAGCCCGGCGAGGTAGTCGCCGTAGTCGCGCACGAAGGCTCGCACCCCCGGGTTCTGGAGCCCAACGGAGTTCATCACCGCGGAGGGGAGCTCCGCCATGCGGGGGGCGGGGTTTCCCTCCCAGGGCTCGGCCGAGACGCCCTTGCAGGTGATCGCCCCCAGCTCGGAGACGTCGTAGAACCCCTCGAACTGCCAGCCGTTGCCGAAGGTACCCGAGGCCGTGCAGACGGGGTTGTCCATGTGTATGCCTCCGAGGTCGACGGCCATGCTGACCGATGACATCACCAAGCCACCTCCTCGGCGTCGAACACGGGGCCGTCCATGCAGCACGACGCGTAGCCGCCGCGCGCGAGCGCGACGTTGCAGGTGCTGCACGCCCCAAAGCCGCAGGTCATCATCCGCTCGAGCGACGCCTCGCAGAAGGTGCCGCCCTCGCGCGCGATCCTCGCGACGCCCGCCATCATCACGTTGGGGCCGCAGGTCAGACAGGCCGCATAGGCGTGCTCGCCCATAAGGCCGAGAAGAGCGTCGGTGGTGAAGCCGCGCAGGCCGCACGTGCCGTCGTCGGTCGTCACGGTGACGGAGCAGCCGAGCCGCTCGAGCTCGTCCACGCCGCCCCGCCACAGCCGCGAGGCGCTCTGGGCGCCCACGACGGCATCTACCGCGCAGCCGGCCGAGCGCGCCATGCGCGCCGCGGCGACGACGGGGGGAAGCCCCACGCCGCCGGCCACCACGACGACGCGCGAGCCCGCACCCGCGCCCTCGGGGAGCCACCAGCCGTTGCCGAGCGGGCCCAGGACGGTGGCGCCCTCGCCGGGGCGCAGGGCGGCGAGCCTCCTCGTGGCGTCGCCGACGGCGGCGAAGACGAGCTCCAGCTCGCCCGCAGCGGCGTCCGCGCTCGCGAAGGAGAGCGGGACGCGCGTGAGGTGGGCGGGGTTGTGCGGGACCTCCACGTTCACGAACATGCCGGGCGCGAGGGCGCCCGCGAGCTCGGCGGGCACCCCCATGACCATGCGGTGGACGCCCTCGGCCACGGGCGCGACCTCGCGCACCACGTAGTCGAAGGCGCACGCCTTGGACTCCGGAGTCATCACGACCGCCTACCAGGCGACTTCGCCGTCGACGAGGGTGTGCTTCCCCTCGACGAAGACGTCGGTCGCGCAGCCGGTCAGCGTCATGCCCAGGAAGGCGCAGTTCTTGGACTTGCTCTCGATGAAGTCCGGGGTGACCTTGACCTGGCGCTCCGGGTCGATGAGCGTGAGGTTGGCCGCCGAGCCCGCCTCCACCCTCACCGGCTCGAGGTGCAGGACCCTCCTGGGGTTGACGGCCATGACCTCAACGAGGGCCTGCCAGCTCATGTGGCCCTTGCGCACGAGGTTGTTGAGCATGAGCGGCAGCGAGCACTCCAGGCCGACCGTGCCGAAGGAGGCGATCTCGAACTCGCACTCCTTCTCGTGGGCGGCGTGCGGCGCGTGGTCGGTCACGACGCAGTCGATGGAGCCGTCGCAGACGCCCTCCCTCAGGGCCGCGGCGTCGGCGGCGGTGCGCAGAGGCGGGTTCATCTTGAGGTTGGTGTTGTAGCTCTCGGTGATGTTCTCCTCGGTGAGGAAGAGGTGGTGCGGCGTGACCTCGCAGGTGACCGGCAGCCCCTCGGCTTTGGCGGCCCTCACGAGCTCGAGGCCGCGCGCCGTGGAGATGTGGCACACGTGCAGCTCGCAGCCGGTCAGGCGGGCGAGGTCGATGTCGCGCTGGATCTCGAGCTCCTCGCCGAGCGCCGGCCAGCCGAACATGCCGAGCCGCGTGCTCGCGCGGCCCTCGTTCACGACGCCGTGGTTGGTGAGCGACTCCACCTCGCAGTGCGCGAGGACGGCGCGGCCGAACTGCGAGACGTAGGCCATGCAGGTGCGCATCATGCCGGCGCTCTGCACGCCGTGGCCGTCGTCGGAGAAGGCGCAGGCGCCCTCGACGAGCATGTCGCCGATCTCCGCGAGCTCCTCGCCCTTCTCGCCCTTGGTGAGCGCCCCGATGGGGTGCACGTAGACGAGGTTGGCGTGGCGGGCGCGGTCGATCTGGTAGCGGATGCCGGTGCCGGTGTCCGTCACGGGGCTGGTGTTGGGCATGGTCGCGACGTCGGAGAAGCCGCCCTTGGTGGCCGCGCGGGCGCCGGTGTAGATGGTCTCCTTGTACTCGAAGCCGGGGTCGCGGAAGTGGACGTGCATGTCCACGAGGCCGGGGACGAGGTACTTGCCGGCGGCCTCGATGACCTCGGCACCCTCGGGGGCCTGGAGGCCCTCGCCCACGGCCGCGATCGACTTCCCGTCGACTAGGACGTCGAGCACCTGGTCGCAGCCGAGCTGCGGGTCGACGACGTGGGCGCCCCTAAGCAGAAATGCCATTGTTCTCTCCTCCCAGAAGCAGGTACATCGCGGCCATGCGCACGGCGACGCCGGCGTTGACCTGGTCGAGGATCCGCGCGCGCGGGCCGTCGGCCACCTCGGTGTTGATCTCCATGCCGCGGTTCATCGGGCCGGGGTGGCACACGATGGCCTCGGGCTTCATGAGGGAGGCGCGGCGCTCGTCGAGGCCGTAGAGCCGGTTGTACTCCCTCTTGGAGGGGATCACCGCCCCCTCCATGCGCTCGAGCTGGACGCGCAGCATGTAGACCACGTCCATCTCGGGCAGCACGGAGTCGAGGTCGGCGGTCTGCGTCACGCCGTACCAGCTGGGGTCGGAGACCTGGAAGGTCGGGGGCCCCACGAAGGTGACGTCGGCGCCCATGGTCTTGAGGGCGGGCGCGAGCGACCCCACGACGCGGCTGTGGTCGAGGTCGCCGACGATGGCGACCTTGAGCCCGTCGAGGTGGCCGAAGTTCTCGCGGATGGTGAAGAGGTCGAGAAGGGCCTGGGTGGGGTGCTGGTGCTTTCCGTCGCCGGCGTTGACCACCACGGCGTCGGTGTTCTGGGTGATGAGGTAGGGCGTGCCCGCCAGGCGCGCGCGGCAGACGAACATGTCGACGTTCATGGCGGCGATGGTCTGGATCGTGTCGGCGAGGCTCTCGCCCTTCACGACCGAGGAGGTGGAGCCGCTCATGTTGAGGGAGTCCGCGGAGAGGCGCTTCTCGGCCAGCTCGAAGGAGCTGCGCGTGCGCGTGGACGGCTCGAGGAAGAGGTTCACGATGGTGCGGCCGCGCAGCGCGGGGACCTTCTTGATCGCCCTGCTGTTGACCTCGGCGAAGGAGCGCGCCGTGTCGAGGATCTGGGTGATGTCGTCCGCCGTGAGGCTGGTCGTGTCTATCAGGTTCCTTACGCTCAGCATGCTAGTCCCTGCCTCCCGCCTTCTGCCTTGCGGCGGCCTTCGCCGCCCGCTCGCACTCCACGTCCCAGATCTCCACGGCGTTGTAGCCGTCGAAGTCGGCCATCTTCACGCGGACGCTCTCCTCGTGGGAGCTCGGCACGTTCTTGCCGACGTAGTCCGCCCTGATGGGGAGCTCGCGGTGGCCGCGGTCGACCATGACGGCGAGCTGCACGGTCCTGGGCCGGCCGAAGTCCATGAGGGCGTCCAGGGCGGAGCGCACCGTGCGCCCGGTGTAGAGCACGTCGTCCACCAGGATGATGTTGGTGCCCTCGACCTCGAACGGGATGTCGGTCGCGTGCAGGACCGGAGAGATCTGGCGCATCACGTCGTCGCGGTAGAAGGAGATGTCGAGCCTGCCCACGGGCGGCTTGATCCCCTCGATCTCCTCGATCTCGCAGGCGAGGATGTTGGCCAGCGGCACCCCGCGGCGCACCACGCCGACCAGGCCCATGTGCTCGGCGCCCTCGTTGTGCTCCACGATCTCGTGGGCGATGCGCGTGAGCGCGCGCCTCATGGCCTTGTCGTCCATGACGACGGCCTTGGGCTTGAACTCTTCCATAGGACTCCTTCCAAAAAAAAGAGACGCCCCACCGACACGCGGCGCGAGCATCCCCAGGTAAGGCATATGTCCATGGGTCCTTGGGCCCTGAGCCTTGCGGGCATCTCGTACCACGCTTAAAGGTCTCACCCACTATACACGAGGGACGCGGCTGCCTGCCGCGCCCCTCGCAATAAACACGCATGCATCTTCCCCTACGCCTCGGGCGCGGCCATCCTCCTGAGGTAGTCCTTCCAGAACGCGACTGAGGTCAGCTCGGCGGCAGACGCGGCCCACTCGGCGTACACCCTGTCGTGCTCGCGCCTGAGCTCGGCGAGCACGGACTCGAACTCGCGCTCGAGCGCCTCGGAGCGCGAGCGGTCCATCTCGCGGTAGACGCCCTCGTGCAGGTCAGCGGAGACCACGAGCAGGCGCGTCCTGTTCCGGATGTAGTTGGGGTAGTAGCCCGTGAAGGGGATGACCCCGATCTCGTCGGTGAGCAGGGGGTCGGGCAGCCTGTGCCCGTTGAGGGTCAGGTAGTCGAAGGCGCGCTCGGCGAGGTTGCGGCGCTGGATGTCGCCGAGTTCCTCCCTGCTCACCTCGACGTCCTCGAGGATGCTCGGGTCCATGTCCTCGATCCGCACGAGCTTCTCGTTCTTCTGGGAGTTCTCCTTCATGAGGGCGGCGCCGTCCACCCGCTTCAGGTACTCCGGCCCGCGCAGGAAGTCGCGGACCGCGCGGATCGTGAGCTCGCAGCCCTCGTAGTAGAAGGTCTTGAGGTCGTAGCCGAACAGCACCCTCACGACCTTCGCGAAGTCGTGGTCTGCGTAGACGCCCGTGGTCGCCTGGCCGATCAGCGAGTTCCTGAGCACCTGGTAGCGGTCGACGCTCGCGCGGAACTTGGAGCCGAAGGTCATGTGCCAGACGGAGATCCCGTTCATGGTCATGATCTTCGCGTGGCAGCGGGCGGCGTACTCCGTGTCGTCGCCGCGCACGAAGAGCGGAAGCGGCAGGCCGTGGCGCTCGATGTTCTCGACGGGCACGCAGCAGAACCACCAGCCCGCATAGCGCTCGCGCTTCTCCGCGAACGGCAGGTTCTCGGTCTCCACGCCGACGACGCCCTTCAGGGAGTCCAGCCGGTGGGCGCGCTTCGCCGGCGCGTAGAACCCGTCGCCGGTAACCTGCCCGATGTCCTCGTGGAAGAGGTTCTGCTGCTCGAGCGAGAGCATCGCACCGGAGACGAAGGCGCTCCTGTAGGCGTCCTTGACGAGGCTGAGCAGGTTGTACGTGCGCTTGAAGCTCTCGGCCGACATCTCCACGTCGTCGTCGAGGAGCACGACGTGGGTGGCCCTGGGCGTCTGCTCCATGGCCTCGATCATGCCGCGCGCGAAGCCGCCGGAGCCGCCCACGTTGGGGTTGGGGTGGACGCGGACGCAGCCGCCGGTGAGCCCTTCGGCGTCGAGCGTGCGCCCGTTGTCGATCACGTGCAGGGTGAAGTGGTCGGCGATGGGCTCGTCGCACTCCCCCACCTGGTGGCGCAGGAGCTCCACGTTGGGGAGGATGTAGTCCTCCTTCCTGAAGGTCGTCGTGGCGACGGCGAGCTCCACGGGGCGGACGAGCGACTCGTCGACCTTGGTGTAGTAGTAGGCCTCCGCGATCTGAACCTCGGAGCCGCAGACGAGCTCGAAGGCCACGAGGTCGTCTGCGATCGAGGGGAACTCCACGTCCACGTCGGAGAGGACGTCAGAGGAGAAGGACCTCGTGAGCAGGCGGGTCCTGCCCGGCTCGCCCAGCTCGTCCACGTCCTCGAGGGCGAGCGAGAAGTCCGTGTTCGCCCCCACGTCGACCCTGATGAAGGGCTGGTTCTCCGTGATGCCCACGAGGGTGAGGGTGAAGTCGCCCTTGGCCCTGAGGTGGAGCCAGACGTTGTCGACCACGGTGTAGCGGCGCCACTTGATGGTCGAGAGGGCGTTGAAGTAGGTCGCGAAGTCGTAGCGCACGCCCATGGAGGTGGCGCCCAGGGCGCAGGTGCCCTCCGCGCTCCTCAGGGGCACCTGGGTGCGGTGCCAGTAGAGGTCGGGGTTGGAGGCGCTGTGGTCGCCCTCGTCGAGAAGGACGTTCGCAAGGCGGAAGTCGATGTTCATCTCATCACTCCTGTCGTAAGCCGGGCTGCGCCGGCGGTCCACCCGAGGGTGGGTGCCGGCGCCGTGCCCGGACGCTAGCTCTTGTCGGCTTCGGCGGCGAAGCCCTCCGAGCGCTTGTCCTGGCTCTTGCGGCGCTCGAGGTAGAGCCTCGTCTGCGCCGCGGCGAACCCCACGCCGTTGCAGCTCAGCGCGTAGCCGAACTCCCGCACGAGGCCCAGCGCGTAGCCCGCAGGCGAGATCCTGGGCGCCTCGCGGCCGCTGAGCCTGAGGGCCAGGGCGCGGAGCTGCGGCGAGACGTTGTCGAGCGAGAGGATCACGTCCTCGTCGACGCGCGAGAACATCTGCGCCATCAGCCCCTTGAGCTCCTCGTCCTCGAGGCCCGCCCGCGCCACCGCCTCGCCGGCGTAGCGGAAGGCCACGGTCGCGAGGGCGCGGCGAACGCCCGGGTCGTCCTCCCCCAGGCGGTCGCAGACGTCGCACATGTCGTTCCAGCGCTCGAAGGAGAGCTTGAGCACGCGGTTGGCCGAGGAGGAGCCCGGCAGGTCCTCGCGGTAGCAGTAGTAGGGCCTGTCGAGGTAGACGATGGTGTCCGCCTGGAGCATGGTCTCGTACCAGAAGGGGTTGTCCACCCAGCCGGCGCCGGGCGCCTCCTTGAGGCGGATGTCCTTCTCCGCTATGAAGCCGCGGCGGTAGAGGGCGGACCAGATCGAGGGGTGGTGCTGCACCATGCGCGGGCACTCCTCCACCCGGAAGGGCTGGTGAGCGGGGTTGACCCTGTGGTAGTAGGGGCAGTAGAGCCGGCGCTCCATGGGGGTCGTGGGCATCCAGATGCGCCAGTAGGGGCTCTTGACCACGTCGGGCGGGCACTTGAGGTCGAAGCTCATGGCGTACTCGAAGAGGTCGTCGTACATGTGGGGCTCGACCCAGTCGTCCGGCTCGAGGATCGCGAGGTAGGTGCCGCGCGCCTCGCGGAAGCCGCGGTTCACGCTCGCGCCGTAGCCCTCGTTGGGCTTGTCGATCACGCGGACGCGCGGGTCGAGGCGCTCGTGGGCGCGCATGATCGCGAGCGAGCCGTCGGTGGAGCCGTCGTTGATGGCGAGGATCTCGAGGTTCACGCGGGAGTTCTGCTCCGCGGAGGTCAGCGCCTCGTCGAGGAAGCGCTCGGTGTTGTAGGTGGGGACCACCACGGTGACGTCGATGCCCCAGGGCGCGGACTCTCCCATGCTATGCCCCCAGTGCCTTGTACGCGGCGCAGACCTCGTCGGTCGCACCCAGCATCCGCTGGTGGCCGTGCTCGATCCAGCACACGCGGTCGCAGATCTGCTCGACCAGGCTGATGTCGTGCGAGACGAGAAGGACGGTGCAGTTGTTGGTCTCCACCAGCTCGCGGATGCGCCTCATGCACTTCTCCTGGAAGAGGAAGTCTCCCACGGAGAGCGTCTCGTCGACGATGAGGACGTCGGGCACCGTGATGGTGGCGATCGCGAAGGCGATCCTGGCGACCATGCCGGAGGAGTAGTTCTTGAGCGGCATGTCCATGAAGTCGCGCAGCTCGGCGAAGTCCACGATGTCGTCGAACTTCTCGTCGATGAAGTCCTTGGAGTAGCCGAGGAGCGCGCCGTTGAGGTAGATGTTCTCCTTGGCCGTGAGCTCCATGTCGAAGCCGGCACCGAGCTCGATCAGCGGCGCGATCGAGCCGTCGACCCTGACCGTGCCCTTGGAGGGCTCGAGCACGCCGGCGATGATCTTGAGCATGGTGGACTTGCCGGAGCCGTTGGTGCCCACCAGGCCGAAGGCCTCTCCCCTGCGGACCTGGAAGGTGATGTCCTCCAAGGCGTGGAACTCCTTGAAGAAGAGCTCGTGGCGGGCGATCTTGATGAAGTACTCCTTGAGGGAGCCCAGCTCCTCCGAGGCCATGTTGAAGATCATCTGGACGTGGCTCACGTCGATCACGACGGGCACGTCGTCGGAGGGAATCTCGGGTCGGCCGAGAATGGCCTCGGGCCTCTTGTCGAGGCCTGCCCCGGGCTGGGGGCTCGGGCTTTCGGTGGTGTCGGACACGGGCGCTCCTCGCAGTTGTCGCGCGGCCCTCGCGCTGGGCGTGCAGTGCTAGATGTGCAGGATGAACTTGTGCTCGTTCTTGTGGAACACCAGGGCGCCGATGGCGAGCGAGACGATCGCCCACAGGAAGCACAGGGCGATGGTCTTGGGCCCGGGCATCACGCCGTCGATGAAGATGTTCCTCATGAAGTTGATGTAGTTGTACATCGGGTTCAGGTACATGAGCTTCTGGACGACCACGAACGGGACGTCCTTGATCATGGACTGCGGCCAGAAGATCGGGGTGGCGTACATCCACGCCATGAGGATGACGCCCCACAGGTGGATGACGTCGCGGAAGAAGACCGCCGCCGCGCCCAGGAACATGCCGAGGCCCACGCAGAAGCCCATGAGGGTCACGAGCACGATGGGCAGGAGCAGCAGGTACGGCGTGGGGGCCACGCCCTCCCAGAGCATGACGATGAGGACGGCCACCAGCGAGAACCCAAAGTTGACTATGGCGAACAGGACCTTCTCGACCGGGAAGACGACCTTGTTGACCTTCACCTTCTTGAGGAGGCCCGCCGCGTCGATGATCGACGTCACGCCGAAGTTAGTGGAGTCGGCGAAGACGGCCCAGGTGATGTTGCCGATGATCAGGTAGAGCGGGTAGTGCTGAATCTCCGCGTAGCGCAGGAAGAACGAGAAGACGAACGACATGACCACCATCATGAGCAGCGGGTTCAGGACGCTCCAGACCACGCCGAGAACGCTGCGGCGGTACTTGAGCTTGAAGTCCTTGGTGACGAGCTGCCTCAGAATGAAGAGCGTCTTCTGCCTGGGGGTGTTCCAGACCTGCAGGCTGGCGGGTCGAGACGGCGACTCAACCGTGTTTGCGTCCACGCAGTTCACCTCTTTACCTATGCGATACCGTTGCACGGAGACGTCGGCCCCGCGCCGAGCGGCCTCGGTCCATCGACAGCACGATACGCCAACCGGGGCCGCGTGTCCCATCCGCCCCGCCATCTCATGAAACCTCTCGATACCCGGCGCGGCGCGACCGGGCCGGGCGGGCCGGGCGCGGGGCGGGCCGGGCGCGCGGGGGCGCGCGGGGCTGGCCGGCGCCGAGGGCACCGGCGGTGGGCGCGGGAGAGCCTCGGCGCAACCCTGAGCGACGCCCGTTGCAAAATCGAGAGTTATGGACGGGTCGGCGGCCTGCGGGACGCCGGCCCGTCGCCGAGATCCTTCGGCGACCGGGTCTTTCTCCATCGGCCAGGCTTCGAAGTGGCCTCGGCTCCAGGAAATCCGTCCATAAGTGACGCTGTTGCACCGATCCGCAGACGGCGTTGCGACCGGGCGGCCCGGGGCCCCGGGGCCCCGGGGCCCCGAAGGCCTCGCCCGCACGGCAGACTACGAGGCTGGCACGTACCTGAGCGCCGACGGCGTCGCGACCCCCGCCGGGCGCCGCACCCCGAATCCTGCGCGGCCACCACGACTGCTACAAGACGCCGCGCGACCACCACGAGCGCCAGGGCAACTCCACCGACAGCTGGGACGCGACTGGTGCGGTCTAGCTCATGGACCAGCTCCTCCTCGCGAACCAGCCCCGCCTCCGGTCACGCAGCGTATGACGTCTGTTGTGGCCTCCTACGTCGATGCCCCTGAGCAGGACCAGGCAGCGCATGGGACCTCCTCCGCCTGACCGGACACGGCGCCTCCGGGCGCAGACGTGTCGCACCCGGCACCGACCGCGGCGCCTCCCTTCATGGACGCGGCGCCGGGTACGACAGTCTCCCGGACACACGCCCAGCTCGCGCGGCTGTTCGGGCGCCCCGTCCCCGAGAACGTCGGGCTGCTGGCGGCGCTCGGCGGGTCCGCTTGCAGGCTGCTGGCGGCGCTCGGCGGGTCCGCTTGCAGGAGGCTGGCGGCAATATAATTGCCAGGGGCTTTCACGCGATGGAGCCGCCCCGGCAGCCGGCCGCGGCGGCCCCGCGCGACCGCGGCAGGGGGGATGGCCGTCATGCGACGCACCAAGAAGCAGATCCGCCGGAGGCTGTGGGTCGTCCTCGTGACGCTCGCGCTCCTCGTGCTCGTGGGCGTCGCCGGCGCGGGCGGCTCCGAGGTCGACGCGGGCGGCGCCGCCGGGCCCCAACAGACGCAGGCGGAGCAGTCCCAGCAGGCGGGCCAGCCGGACCAGGCCGCCCCGTCGCAGCAGGGCTCCGCAGACGCGAGCCGCCCCCAGGCGTCCGCCGCGGGCGACGGCACCCAGACGCTGGACACGCAAGCCGCGAACGCGCCTCCCGAGGGCACGCTTACGGTGCGCTTCCTCGACGTCGGGCAGGGCGACTCCGAGCTCGTGGAACTGCCCGACGGCAAGCTCATGCTGATCGACGCCGGCACGCAGGACGCCGGCCCCACAGTCGTCCGTGCGGTCCGCGACCTCGGCAGGACACGCATCGACTACCTCGTCGCCACCCATCCGCACGCCGACCACATCGGCGGCATGGCCGAAGTCTTGCACGCTTTCGACGTCGGCGAGGTGTGGGCGCCCGCCGTCGCCGCAAACACCAGGACCTTCGAGGCGTTTCTCGACGCCGTCGAGGACAAGGGCCTCACCATCCGCGCGGGCAGCCGCGGCAAGGACATCGTCGCACCCGGGACCGCGGGCTACGACGTCCAGATCCTTGGCCCCTCCGACTCGCTGAGCTCGGAGGACCTCAACGACTACTCCCTGGTGATCCGCGTGCGCTTCGGCTCCACCTCGTTCCTCTTCACCGGCGACGCTCCGAAGGACGAGATCCGCGCGGACGCGCGCGAGCACGTGGACGTGCTCAAGGTCGCGCACCACGGCAGCGACACCGGAACCGACGCCTCCCTCGCCGCGCAGCTCTCCCCCAGAATCGCGGTCATCTCGTACGGCATCGACAACGACTACGGCCACCCCACGCAGCACGTCCTCGACGCGCTCGCCGCCAGCGGCGCACAGGTGCTCGGGACGGGCGCCAACGGCACCGTGACGGTTACCTCCGACGGCACGGACGTCACGGCCGCCCCCGCGCGAGAAGGACCGGTTGTCGCGAAGAGCGAGTAGGCGGCGCGGGAGCGGGCTGCCGCGACACCCGCACCGGCCAGCGCTCACCCGGGTGCCGCGACACCCGGGCCGGGCCGCTTCATCACCCCGGGCCGGCCAGCGCTCGCCGGGCCGCCGCGACACCCGGGCCGGCCAGCGCTCCCTGGGCCGGAAACTCCGCGTCGGTGCGCTTCGCCTCGGGCCACCCTGCAACTCCCCGGTCCTGAGAGTTGCAGATTTCCCCCTTATGGACGGCTCCCGACCACGCCGCGGGGCCCACGAGAGACGGGTCGCGGCCGCCAACTGGTTTTCCTCGAGGCGCCCAGCGCACCGCGGCCAGCCGGACTCCCCCGGCGGGCACCGGGACGTCAGGGGGTTGTCCATAACTCGGAAAGGTGCACGCCCGCGCCCACGGAGTTGCGTTGGGGCCGGCCAGACGGACGCGACGGTCTGGGCGGCGTGGGTCGCCAGCGCGGTGTGCGTCATCTTCGACATGCGCCGCGCCAGCTCGCCGCAGCTCAGCGGCCCACTCCGAAGGCGATGCATGGTGAGAATCGCCCGCTTGTCCAGGCTGAGCCGCCGCGTGGATCAAGAGGACCGCCCGCCCAGCTGCTCCCCACCGATCTCCACGGTGGTGTCCCAGCCCAGCTGCTCCCCGCCGATCTCCACGGTGGTGCCCCTCGAAGGGGAGAAGGACCCGCGCTCGAACGGTGCTCCGGACCAGCTCGTCGAGCGACGCGCAGTCGACACCGTCAGCTGGTGCAAAAATCCCGGTTATGGACGGGTCCCCGCCGTCGGCGGTGGCCCCGCACTTACGCCAACTGCGGTTTCTCCGATTCCGCCGCACCCTGCCGACCTCGGCTCTCCACTCCGTCGACGCTGGGCGTCGAAATCCGTTCACAACTCCCGGAGATGCACCATCCCGTCGTGAGAGTTGCGCCGCGAAACCGGAGCCCCCGTGAGTCCCACCCCGGGCGCCAAGCGGCATAATGTTCTCCCTTAGGTACCGGCCGGGCGCTCGAGGCGGCGGGCTACGTCGTCGAATAGCGCCGGCGCAACTGTGCTCCGGGGCCGCGAGCCCGGCAACGTCTCGAAAGGGGTTCCTGATGGTAGTCGAACCTGCGTCGGTCGCACCTGCGTCGATCGCGCCTGCGTCGGCGACCTCCGCGACCACCGCGACCGATGACGCCACTCCCCTGAGGCGCCTGTTCGTCGCGATCCTCCCCGACCCCGCCTGGAGCGCCGAGCTCCTCAGGACACAGGAGGCCATCGCGCCGCAGCTACGCAAGGCGAGTCGCACCGCCCCCACTAACTTCCACCTTACGCTCGAGTTCCTCGGTCCATGCAGCCACGGAGAAGAACGCGAGGCCCGAGAGGCACTTCTCGACGCAGTCGGGCGGCACACCCCGTTCGACCTGACGCTCGGGGGCGTGGGCGCGTTCGCAAAGCGCAGGGGCGCCATCCTGTGGCGCGGCGTCCATGCCGAGAAGGACGCTGGCTCGCGAGAGGCCGCCGGCTCGCCGGAGGGTGCCGGCTCGCCAGAGGCCGCCGGCTCGCCAGGTGGCTCCGCGCTTCGCGCGCTGCAGCGCGACCTTCTCGCCGCACTGGCCCGACAGCCGACGCTCGGGTCGCGGGTCGACGTCGCCGCCCCCTACGCGCCGCACCTGACGCTGTTCCGCCAGTCGCGCGTGGCTGGCGCCTCCGCAGGCTGCGACGACCCGCTGGATTCCCTGCTCGCGACGACGAACGCCGGGCTGTCGGCGCTCGGGCCCGAGGCCTTCCCCACGATGCGGGTCACTTCCGTCAGCCTGATGTGGAGCCACCACCCGGCCCCGCGCGGCCCGCTCGCCTACGACGCCATCGCGACCGAGCCGCTGAGGGATCGGCGCTAGCCGGCGCTCGTCAGAGGTCGACCATCGACCTGACGCCCACGAGGTCCTCCTGGGCACCGCGCCCCCCGGCGAGGTACGCAACCCTCTCGTACTGCCTCTCCGTCGTGCAGAAAACGCAGATGGAACCCGTGGTTGGGATACCCTTGCGCAGTTCCCTCATGCAGCGGCTGGCGACAGCAGTGCGCCGCAGCTCCCTCCCTATTGGTGGGTTTCCGACCTCCACCTGGCTCGCAAATGACCGCACTACCATGGCGCCCTCGACGCCCAAGGCTTCGAGCGCGTCCGCCTGGTTCAGCATCTTCCGCACGACGACGCGCGACCACAACCGGTCCGCCAGGTCCTTCTCCAGGCACGCTTGGGCAATCGCCACCCTTGCCTGGCGAGCGTTCGACACCGTAGGGATCGTCAGCGAGGAGGGCAAGTGGTTCCTCCCCATCGTCACAAACATCACGCGATGCTCCGCGCATGCTTAGACACATGGTGGAGAGCCTCACGTTTGGCGCGTCTGCAATGAGCATCAGGATGTCCTCGATGGGAATCGTCACTGTCTCCTCATCCATCGCTACGATGAGCTGGCCTGCATGAACGTGGATTTCCGCAGGATGCTCGATGCTCACGACCCTGAAGGCCAAGGCGTCGCCCCTCCCGTCACCACCAGCAAGATGGTTATACCGATAGTCCTGGCGAGCTCGAGCCGCCACGTGATATACGCGGATGGCGAGAGGGGCCGGCACGAAGCCGCATCATGGCGCCGAGCGGCACGACGATGTCCCACGCGAAGATGGACGGGACCGAGTTCAATCAGCCCACTAAGCTTGGCGTGTACGCTGACAAGCAGAGCCGTTGGACGAAGGGACGGTTTAAGTTGAATGGTGGGGCGTTTTCGTCCCACCGTTCGGCGGACAACAGAAACAAGGCATACGTTGCCATTGAGGTCGGGTCGCCCGGCCCCGGCGCAGCCACGCGGGTCGCGGCGTGCATCCTTCTGAGTTGTGGACGGCCCCCGTGCGGCCGGGCGCCCCCGGGGCGCCGCGGGCAGGCCCCCGGGCGCTGCGGGACGGGCGCGACCCCAGGAAGCGCATGCGCCGGGCGGGCAGCGGGCGCGGCTGGAGGCGGCGGGGCGGCCCCGACCCGTCCACAAGTCCGAAAGACGCACGGGCGCGCGGGCGGGGTTGCACCGCGGGCCCCAGGAAGCGCGTGCGCCGAGCGGGCAGCGGGACGGGTCGAATGGTGGGACGTTTTCGTTGAAGGGCGGGACGAAAACGGTCCGCCCTTCAACCGAGATAGACGCTGAGATAGCGAGGATGCGAAAGGCTATCGAGGACTAACGAGTAAAGGGGCCGCACGCATGGCCCCTTCACTCTGCATGGAGGAAGCCGGAATGAAGGGCTCGCCATGCGTTGGAGCTTGTACCAAGGCCCCGCTTCGGCGGGGCTTTGCCATGCCCTCGTTCCCACGGCAGCGCGACGGCGGCGCCGTCTGGAGCGGGCGGTCGGGGATGCCGCCCGTTCCGCGCTCTGACCAGCAGCGGGGCACGGCCTTTCCGCGCCGCCCTGCAGATAGTTTGACCCCGATCCGAAAACCGACCGCCGTTCAACTTGGCGGATGCAGGGACTGCTTTCGTATGTGGACTGCCCACTGGGCACATCCCGTGTCATCGACCCGCCGGATTATCGGCCGGACGGGCCCCATATGACCACGAGCCTCCAGTAGTGTGCGCCCTGCTCGTCAGAGCTCTCGCGCCTCTGGCAGAAGGCATCGAGCGGAGGTTCGCCGACATGGCGCGACAACGTCCTGTACCGCGTGCTTCGCGCGGATATGTCGGCCACGTCCGTGCCGGCGGCCGACACGATGATGTGTGGCTTCGCCGACGACCCAGCTGGCGTGGGCACGGTCCTCGTCGTGACGGGAAGGCGCGCGGCATTGTCGCCGACCCTCGGCCCGCTCCACTCCCGGATGTACAGGATCACGACATCCGCTTCGTTGGGGACAAGGTAGCCTAGGTCGCCAGCGATGCTCATCGCGACTGAGTCTGGCAGGAGCATCTCGACCGTGGGGATGCCCTTGGCGTAGGTACCCGACCTCCTCATCCTCACCCTCACCGGTCCGCCCGCAGACGCCAGCTTACGGAACGGAATCTCATATGTCCTCGTGGCACCAAACACGCGTCCGTCAACGGCCAGGGCAACGCCGCCGTCCCTCTTGGTGTTCCACGTCGTTCCCGTGAGCGTGCTTCGGAGCTTGGCAGGCCGAGTTACCACCTCGGCATAGAACTCCTGCCCACTGGAGATGTCGTGCAGCGGCTTCCCGTCGTAGACGTAGACGCCGCCACTCGCATGGCTTCCCTCAACCGTCTGCCATTCGGCGGAGCAGACGGCGCCCACGTCGGTATCTCCGATGGATTCGAGAATCCTCCTAAACAAGGACATAACGATCAACCCCCTAGCTATGCCGTGCCCTCCACCACTCCAGCCGCTCCATCGTTTGACCCCGGTCCGAAAACCGACCGCTATTTAACCGCACAGGCGCTGTTATCTCGCCGGCCGGTACGACCCCGTCATGCGCTTCCGGCGCCGCAGCTGCGCGACAAAGTTCACGAGCAGCACCAGCACGCCAGCCGCCGCGCATGCGTAACTCACGGGCACGAGCCAGAAGTCCTCGTGCAGCACGCCGCTCGCATCCACATAGCTCACCGAGTTTGTGGCCACCACGGCAAGCACGGTCGCGACCACGATGAGCACTGCGCCCACGACAGACATCGCCAGGCTCATGCGCATCCATCTGCCCTCGCTGCCGTCACGGATGAGCTTGTCGGCCATGCTGTTCGTCTCGCCTGAGTCATGTGTCATGTCTTCTCCTCCCAGAATGAGCTCGTCAAGGGAGATTCCAAACGTCTTGGACAAGGCGATGACCACCTCGATGTCGGGCAGGTTGCGGCCGTTCTCCCAGTTGGAGACCGCCTGCCGCGTCACCCCAAGGCGCGACGCGAACTGCTCCTGCGTGAGGCCCGCGCTGGTGCGCACGGCCTTGACCCTCTCGCCAAATTTCATGAGTTCCTCTCCCCTCCTAGCCCCAGCTTCATCCGGCCAAAGACATTACGCAAGAAAGCATAGCTTGCACGGCGGCGCGCGACCCGACCGCAGAACTGTCGCAGCATCTACCTGGTGTTTTTTCGTCTCTCCCCGCGCAAGAAGATGGTGACTCGATGTGCACGCGAGGAATCGCGCAAGCTAGTCCCTCGCGCGTTTTCTCGTTGTGTTTGACCCCGGTCCGAAAACGACCGCCATTCAACTCGAGGATGACAAGGCGGACCAGATCATCGAGGCGCACGCCGAGACCATGGACGCGCTGAAGCAGCAGGTCGCGGAAGCGGGCAGGGGCGGGGAGGACGCGGAGGCGCTCCGCAAGCAGGTGGAACAGCTGAAGGCGGACCTCGCGAAGGCCCAGGAGGCGGGCGACGCCGACGGGATGAGGGCCAAGTGCGAGGAGGAACACAAGGCCTTCGAGTTTGACCCCGGTCCGAAAACCGACCGCCATTCAACAGGAGCATCTGACACGCGAAGTCATCGCGCTGTACATTGAAGGGCGGGACGAAAACGGTCCGCCCTTCAACTACGTTATTGAAGACGGCTCCATGAGAGTCGGCGATGATGGTAGCGGCGCTTTCGTCAGTTTCCATCCGAGGAGTGCGGAATGATCTACATGAATGAGTCGAAGAGTCCGAGGCTTCACGTTCCACGGGCAGACAAGACTGAGATTCTAGCTGCAATGAGCGACGTCGAGCCAATCGGCATTGCTGCCGGTTACATCACAGACTACGCGACGGGGGAGCTTACCGATATAGTAGGCGCCCTCTATGAGAAGGATGGAGTCAGCTGGTCCAGGGAGAAGGCCTGGAACTTCGAGCACAACGACATGGAGGTGTCCGACGAGTTCGCCGACGCGCTCTTAGGAAGAGGCAAGCGATAGGCACAACAAACAATCTGCCGTGGCAGGAGCGGGCCGTCCCCCAGGGACGGCCCTTTTCATGCCCGTTACCCCTGCCAGACCATCGACGCAGACGCCCGGCCAGCGCAAACAGGCCGCCACACCCGCGCAGGGAAGCGCGCAACCAAACACGTGGATTGGAGAGGCACATGGCAGACGAGCAGGAGCCCAAGACCGAGCCCGAGGAGAAGCCCGAGGGCAAGGGGCCAAAGGAGAAGCCCGAGGGCGGCGACGGCGAGGCCATCAGGGACAGCCACGGCCAGAAGGGCATCTCCAATGCCAAGTACGGGCGCGAGGGCCACGAGTGGAGGCCAAGGTGGCAGACCTCAAGGCGCAGCTCGACGGCAAGGCCGGGGACGGAGACCGCGTGGCGAAGCTCGAGGCCGACCTCAAGGCCATGCAGGACAGGCTCGCCGACGAGAGGCTGACCGCATCGCTCGCGGCCGCGGGGTGCGTCAACGCCAAGGACGCGAAGGCCGTGCTCGGCGGTTGAATGGTGGGACGTTTTCGTTCCGCCATTCAGCTGAGATTCGGCATGCGTGCACCTCCTCGCGGCATGAGAAAGGCCCACCGTCTCCGATGGGCTTGAACGTTATTTCACAAGATAGGCCGCCTAGAATGGTGGCTAACAAGCACAGTGAACGTGCGGCCTATAGATTCATCCCGATACCAGTAGGCCACCTAAAATCTTCCGAATCGAAATCAACGAGATCACTCATCATGTACTTGTAATAGTCGATAGGGGACCCCGGACAAAAACTCGGACCTGACGTCCGGGGAGGGAGTCCGGGATGTACACCAAGGAAGAGCGCGAGGGGATCCTCTGGGAGTTCCACCAGAGCGGCATGAACGCCAAGCGCGCCTGCGAGGCCCTGCCGATGTTCCCCACGAGGGACGTCCTGAGGCGGTGGCTCCGGCTGGAGGCGCAGGGCGTCTACGTCGCTCGCGAGATGCCCGACAGGCCCTCCAGGATGCACTGCTCCCACAAGTGGGGGGACCGCGCCGGGCGCGGGGGGGCGCGGAGGTGGTAGCCTCGAGGCAGTTGCCGGAGAGGAGAGACGGGAGCCCGCCTTGGCCGACGAAGAGGGGCGCGAGGAGCAGACCACGTGGCGCGACTGGGGCGCCGAGCTGCCGGGGGACCCGGCGGAGAGGGCGAGGATGGCCGAGGTCAAGCTCGCCGAGGCCCTGGCGGTGTTGGACGTCCTAAAAGCACCAGGCCCTGGCTCTTTGACCAACAGGGAGAAGTACCTCGCGGGCGAGGCGGCAAGGGCCCAGGGCCGGGGGGTGAGGCTCGCCGACGTGACTGAGACGCTCTCCATACCCAAGAGCACCTACCTCGACCAGGCGGCGGCCGTCGGGCGGCCCGACCCCAAGGCGGCCCTCAGGGCGCGGGTGCGCGCCTCCTTCGAGTCCTCCGGCGGCACCTTCGGCGCCGAGAGCGTGTGGGCCGACCTCAGGCGGGGCGAGGGCGAGCCCGTCGGGTGGAGGGACCTCGAGGAGGGCGACGAGAGGACGCCGGTCATCGTCTCCGAGAAGGTGGTGCGCGCCATCATGGCCGAGGAGGGCCTCGTGGCCCGCAAGACGGCCCAGATGCGGAGGCGGTCCAAGTACAGCAGCTACCGCGGCGAGCGCGGCCCCAAGCCCGCCAACCTGCCCCTCCGCGAGGACGGGACCCACGACTTCCGCGCCGGCGAGCCCGGCCTCCTCTGCGTCACCGACGTCACCGAGTTCGCCCTCGACGGCTTCAAGGCGTACCTGTCGCCGGCGATCGACTGCTTCGACGGCAGGCCGGTGTGCTGGGGGGTAGCCCTCCACCCGGACAAGGAGCTCGCGGTCGGCATGCTCGAGGGCCTGGTGGCCGCCGTGCGGCCGACCGAGGCGCGCCCGCTCGTCATCCACACGGACGGCGGCGCCGTCTACATGAGCGACGACTGGGCGGGCGCGTGCGCGTCGGGCAACGTCACCCGCTCGATGTCCCGAAAGGCCAGGAGCCCCGACAACGCGAGGTGCGAGGGCTTCTTCGGGACGCTCAAGAGCGACTTCTTCGAGGGGGAGGACTGGACGGGCGTCACCTTCGAGGAGTTCAGGGAGAGGCTCGACGCCTACATCGAGTGGTACCGAGACGCGAAGCCGAAGAAGTCGCTCGGCTGGAGGACGACGGCGGAGTACAGGAGGGACCTGGGCTACGGCTACACGCTGGCGGCCTAGGTCCGGAAAAACGTCCGGGGTCCCTAGCTTCCTGCGGCGTATCCTCGGTAGGCACGAAATTTGGGCTCAGCTGATAGCTGCCATCGCCGACCCACTTAGCCACCTTCTCGTATTCCGCAAGCCCATCTTCCGTAAACATGCGAGCCCCTATCTATGCCGCCTCATCCAGTCTCTCAGGTTGAATGGTGGGACGTTTTCGTTCCGCCATTCAGCCGACCAGAGGTCAACGTACTTGCAGGGCCACACTGCTTTTCGCGACGGTTGCGAGCACGGCCCGCATAGTGTCGTAGTTGCGCAACCATACCCTCCCTACAGCAATGTCCCCTTGCCCCACTCGTCGGTCAGCTCTTGTGCGATTGCGTTTACCGACAGTTTGAGTGGCCCTTCATACTTCGCGCCGAGCGTCACCTTCATGTAAGCATTCGCGACGGCAAGGACCGGGGTCCCAAACATAAACGGCGCATTGTCGTTCACCAGTGGACGGACGAGCTCTGGAGCAGAGTAACCGCCTGATGCAAGTTTGAATATTGCGGTGCCCCTGCTAACGGGGTTGCTTGATCTCAAGGATGCAGCGATGTCATTGGGAATTCCCGTAGTTTTTCTCAATGTAACGCACCTCCTTGGGTTGAATGGTGGGACGTTTTAGTTCCGCCCTTCAGCCTCGATCACCCTATCACTACGCCGTATGGGTAGGTGTCGCTCACGAATCTGGCGTCGCCGAACTCCTCCTTGAGGGCGCTCTCGTCTATTGAGCGAATCTCAGAGTCCTCCGGTGTGCGCCCAAGTCTCACGTAGGCGCTCTCGACCGCCGAAATTGCGCGGTCCACGACGGCGCGTGGGACACCTGACCCGTCGTACATTGCGGGGTCACCGCACTGCGAGTCGATGAGGTAGTGATTCCCCTCGTAGGGGACCTCGAAAACGATCGTTCCGCTGTAGAGCCTGCGCATGCTCATGGCCCCACCCCCTCCAGGAGCTGCCTTATCGCGAACGCGAACAGCTTGGGGTGGCGCTCCTTCAGTCCGACCGGGTCGGCGTATAGAAACTGTATGCCCATGGAGGACGTCTCGTAGGCGCTTCCGTGGTAGTCCTTGTACGCGTAGTACGAGGTTGAATGGCGGGACGTTTTCGTTCCACCAGTCAGCCAGACTATCGCCTGCTTCTCCCGAGAAGCGCGTCTGCGAACTCGTCGGATACCTCCATGTCGTTGTGCTCGAGGTTCCAGGCCTCTTCCCTTGACCAACGTACGCCATTCTTCTCGTAGAGAGCTCCGACGACCGTTGTTACGATTGACCCCGTCGAGTAGTCGGTGATGTACCCCGCAGCCATTGCTATTGGCTCGCAGGACTTCATCGCGTTCAAGATTGCCATCTTGTCCTTGCGTGGCACGTGCAGCATGGGATGGTCCCCGTCGTGGTAATCGGCATCGTTTGCGTAGATCATTTTCTAGTGCTCCTTGGCTCGAACAGTATGAACTTTCCGCGCCCCTTGTCTCCGACGCTTACAGACCCATCTGCGTCGACATATAGAATCCCGTTCGGCGCCGACACCCTTACGCCCAGTCTGTCGTTGAATGGTGGGACGTTTTCGTTCCGACATTCAACGAAAGCATGGCAAACATGCCTTGCGACGCGTCACATGCCACATCCCTCCTTATACGAGAAGGCGCCCCGCAGGGCGCCTCGATTCCGTATCCGGACCACTCTGGTGCTCATTCGCCGTTGCGCAGACGCTCAGGCAGGTCATTGGTCTCCAAGCCGTCGAACTCCGCCCATGCGAACGTGTTCGGATAGACGCAGTCAAGTACTCCCCTATCCTCATCAACGATGACGTCTATGCACCCAATCCCATTCGGGTCATCGTATTCGCTCTCTACGTTGCTGATAGGCCCCTTGATGACAGACCCATCGTTCAACCCAAACACGCCGTTCCTCGCGAAGAATGATATATCCGCAGCCCTTTCATAGTCGGTAGTCCGAATCATCATTAGACCCCCTTCGACGGTTTTGAAGGCACAATGGTTGAAGGGCGGACCGTTTTCTTCCCGCCCTTCAACTGAGACGTGCCAGACGGCACAGGAGACGAGTCTGGGGAAACGAGTGAGGCTAGTGCCCGCGCTTAATACGGTCTTCGTCCGTGATGGGACGAACGACCCTCGCAGGCACGCCTGCAGCAAGCACATGGGGCGGAATGTCCTTCGTGACGACGGCGCCGGCAGCGATGACGGCGCCCTCGCCGATATGGACGCCGGGCATAAGGGAGACGCGGGCACCGATCCAGACGTTGTCTCCGACCTCAATTGGAAGCGCACGCTCGGCAAATGTGTTCCGCTCCTCTGCCACGAGCGGATGCTGCGCCGTATAGGCACCGAAGTCAGGACCGATGAAGCAGTGCTCCCCTATCGTTATCTTTGCGCCATCCATGAAGTAGGCGCCATGGTTCACGAACGTATGGTCGCCGATATGCACGTTGTAGCCATAGTCCACCTGAAGCGGTGCCCAGAGCTCTACATCGGCACCTACTGAGCCCAGCAAGTCTTCCAGAAGCTCCTTCTGCCGGGGAAGGTCGGAAGGACGTGCCTGGTTGAACTCATATGCCATGTCCTGCGCACGCTCGCGGAGCTCGGCGAGCTCCTCGTCTCCTCCTGCGTCGTACCAGACGCCTTCTGCCATGAGCTCCCTTGCGCTCTTCTTCTCCATGCTATGCCACCAGCCTTTCTCCTGCGATGACTGCAAGCACGCCTGCTACGAGAGATATGCCCATATAGAGCCCTGCCACACCATAGGACCCTCTGTCGATGAGACCCTGCGACTCGAGGGCGAATGTGGAGATTTGAATGGTGAGGTTGAAGGGCGGACCGCTTTCGTCCCGCCCTTCAACCACCGATGCCTACGTGGTCAACCACGAAGAAATCACACACTACTCAAGGAATTGAGCCTGAATGGCTTGCCCTCCACGAATGGGGGGTCCCTTTCAGGCTCAGATCCTTATACCACATTTCCCGCTAGTTCAACGGAAGAACGCATGGCTCTGGCCCATGCAATCGAAGTCCGAGCCCTCGGCGGAAAGCCATTGGAAGCACGGAAGCCCCGCACGGGGCCTCCTGCCACATACATGGGCCGCACGGCCCAAGACCCTGCCCGCACGGGCGGGGAGAGGAGCCACAGATGGCAGACGAGCAGGAGAATGGCAAGCCGGAGGAGGAAGGCTCCGACACCACCGACTGGAAGGCGATGGCCCGAAAGTGGGAGGTGCGCTCCAAGGAGAACGCCGACAAGGCCAGGGCCTACGACGAGCTCCAGGTTGAATGGTGGGACGTTTTCGTTCCGCCATTCAGCTGCGGGCTATAGTGTGGAAGTCGCTCATGCAGCTAGTCTATTCCTCTCGCAAGCCTGTCGAATAGTTCGGCAACCATCGGGTCTTGTGCGTCGACGCTGCTCGCGTCCCACTTGTCCCCATTTTTTTCGGCGATGAGGCTCCTGAGCTCTTCGTCGCTCATTTCCTTGGGGCTACGCATTCTCGACGGCCTTCTTCACCAGGTCCATGAGCTTCCTGTCGTCTACCCCCATGATCCAGGTATCACCATAGAGAGGCGAGCATTTCTCGAGCGTTCCGTCAATGTCTCGGACGATCCCAGCCTGTGGGTCCTCGTAGACGATTTTATCGCCCTCGCGCCTCGCGCTGAAGAAGTGCCCACCACCTCCGTGGTTTGTTGAATGGTGGGACGTTTTCGTTCCGCCATTCAGCACTTCACGTCAACACCGAGCACGACGGCAGACGCCGGGCCGGCTAACCTGCAGGCGCCGCGCACGGCGTTACCGTTCATAGGCATGCCATTCTTTCCGCAAATCTTCGGCAGCGGCATCAACCATGCCTGCGTAAAGCCCTTCATACGTCGCCCTGCCGATCAATTGCATATATGCGTTGGCCATGACAAGGACCGGCATCCCGAACATGAATGGTTCAGGGTCCGTCGTGAGCGGCTCTACGAGGGTGGGGTCGTCAATGCCGCGCCTCACGAGCTCCAGTATCCCCGTGGCTCGGGTCCCAGGATTTTGCGATCCTAGCTTCTCCCTAGTCTCGGCGATATCAATGGCTCTCTCGCTCAATCCGCGACACCTCCTCGTCGAGTAGCTTTCGCAACCTCATTGCAAGGTCGGTATACCCATCGGACTCGGCCCTCTCTATCTCCAGGCCATATGCGTGCTCTTCCATTTCGACTCGGGCTTCAGGATGTTCAAAGCTGAATGGCGGAACGTTTTCGTTCCGCCATTCAACCTGTGTCCGATGCGTCTAGGGGATCCTCGGTATGAAGCTCGAGACGTACCTCTTCGCCATCTCCTCGATCAGCCAATCACTGCGCCGTAAGGGTAGGTGTCGCTCACGAATCTGGCGTCGCCGAACTCCTCCTTGAGGGCGCTCTCGCCGATGGAGCGGAGCTCTGAGTCCGCCGGCGCCTGCCCCAGGCTGCCGTACGCTCTGTCAATCGCGGAGATGGCGCGGTCGACGACTACCTGGGGGATGCCCGATCCTTCGTACATCGCTGGGCATACCGAAAGCGAGTCGATGGCGTACCACCTCCCCTCGTAGGGGACCTCGAACACGATCGTTCCGCTATAGAGCCTGCGCATCCTCATTTTTCCGCCCCCTCCGTTGAATGGTGGGACGTTTTCGTTCCGCCACTCAGCTTAGAGTCGTCCGCCAGGACGTGCGTCCATATGTCGAGGAGTCTCCTCCGTCATCCGACAATGACAGGAACGGCGGCGCCGTCACGATCATCCCAGACGATTGCATGGTACCATTGCGCGCCATACTCACCGTCAACCCGGTCCGCCATCGCTTTCCAGCCCGCTTCGAAATCGTCAGCCTCGCCATTTGGGACAATCCACCCGTACAGGTCGTTCAGACGCCTGTGGCCAATGACGTAGACATCACAGTCCGATGTATCGAAGAAGAATCGAGCGCCATTGTTCTCGCAGAACTGGTTCATCAGCTTCACCGAACGCAAGACATCTTTGTACGTGAGGTCACTTGTGGACCGAATCCCAGGTGGCAGTAAGCTGCTCATTCCTCCCCCTCTCGAATCTAAAGACTGACACGACCGTCTTTGCATTAGCATTTACTATCGCAATGGCATCACCCATGCAATCGAACAAACACATGTCGTTAAACTGGCCAAGCCAAGTTGAATGGTGGGACGTTTTCGTTCCGCCATTCAACGGCGATGGACATGCTTTACGAAGAAAACGAGGCTGAGCGATGGTTCAAGGTGGAGAAGCTTTGACGAACGTACCATGCATTGCCGACGACTCCTTATTCGCAGTCTCCACCGACGCCGGGAAGCCACGAAAGCACTCGGGGGAAGAGAAGGAGTGGCGCGATTCGGCGAAGGCTAGTTTCGAGGAATGGTTGAAGGAGAGCGGACTATCCAGGCGAGCTGATCTCGACAAGTCATCTGAAAACGAGAAGTAACTAAATCTATAGATTGGATTCCATCACACCAAGCACGCACATCTTCTTTGAAGGGTCGCCCATCGGGGCGGCCCTTTTTTCGCGCCCGTTACCCCTGCCAGAACATCGACGCAGACGCCCGGCCGGCGCAAACAGGCCGCGACGGCCTGCTCGACAACGGAATCAGGTTCCAGGACGGAGATGGGCGCTGCCTCGGTGGCGAGGCCATCATCACGGACGAGGGGCGCGAGTTCCTCAGGCTCCTAGAGAACCACGGCGTCTGGCATCTTGTCACTCGCACGCTCGATGCCGCGGGGGTCGACGTCCCGGTTGAATGGTGGGACGTTTTCGTTCCGCCATTCAACTTCGACTGCATTCGTTAGACACGACTGATGTTAGTATTTAGAGAATCTGTGAAATATGTGTCTGGGAGACGCTATGTTTAGCATAGACAATGACGAAAAACTCGATAAATCGACCTTTGAAAGCACAGGCGGGCATACGCTCAGGGGGTTGGGGAAGAATCGGAAGAAGAACCCACGCAAGCGCTATAGCATCTGGAGTTTGATTGGAGTAGCAGCAGTCGCTCTTATCGTGGGGACCATCCTAGGGAGATTCGTCGTTCCCAAGCTTTTTGCCATAGACGATACAAAAAAGGCCACCCCTGCCATCGTGACCACCAAAGCTTACGACAATCCGACCGTTATCTTCGAAAGGGCCAAGGAGGCCGACAAGATGATCAGCGTCGAGATGCCGTACTGCGTAGTTGAGAGGATGACGAAGAGAAGCCGGTTCTTCGACCTATTCGACATCCCGTTCTCGGAGAGCGGCTACTGGATGAAGTTCGTCGGCACAATTGAAGCAGGTGTCGATATGAGTAAAGCGACGATGGACCCCGTTAACGAGGAAGGCAAGACGTTAACCATCCACCTTCCCGAGCCTGAGACATTCGGGAACGACGCTGACCTCAAAGAGAGCGGCCCACTTGAGGGTACGGAGCACGAGAGCGTCATCAACCAGCTGAGCACGGCCGACACAATCGCCTTCGAGGCGGAGTGCAAGGCGAAGGGCAAAGAGGAGGCTATGAGTCAGGGTCTCATCGATGATGCCAAGGAGAGCGCAGAGAAGAACCTCCGGTCTGTCTTCTACAGCGCGTGTGGCGACAAGTACACAGTCAACGTCGTTTGGGATGGCGGTGCCGTAGGCAAAGAGCAGTAGAAAGTAAATGCATCACGAGCGGCACAAGCTCATCTTCGAGAATCGAAGATGAGCTTTTTTTCTTTTGAGCGGCCGATAGTCAGAGGGCTCCACTTGTTACAGGAGTTCCCAATTGAGAAGGCGGAAGGCGAATCCTCCGAGAGGATATTAATCACTACCGATCCAAGAAAAACTCATTGTTCTGGTTCCGTCAAGTATCTTTCGCAAATGTCTTCTGACCCCCTATGTCGGCAGGACTTGCTTGCGGCTTCCTAGTCCGTGCTAACGCTCCTCTCGTCCCAGTGGTCCAGCAACGACATGTCGAGG